>NZ_LT976853.1:759298-883275 GCF_900249755.1 Cupriavidus taiwanensis | reverse complement strand
CCAAGATAATCGTCGGCGCCGATCTCCAGGCCGACGATGCGGTCGATCTCGTCGCTGCGCGCGGTCAGCAGGATCACCGGGATATCGTCGTTGCGGGCGCGCAGGTTGCGCAGCGCGGTCAGGCCGTCGACCTTGGGCATCATCAGGTCCAGCACGATCAGCGCCGGCCGTTCGCGCTCCAGGCGCGCCTGCAGGCCGTCGCCGTCGTGCATCACCGAGACGGCGAAGCCCTGCTGGGTCAGGTACTCGCGCAACAGGTCGCGCAGTTCGGGATCGTCGTCGACGACTAGGATCTGGGTAGGCTGGTTCGTTCGCATAGGCACATGATAGTCAGCCCCGGCGGCACATATGCCGGCGGGGCCGGACGGTTTTGTTTCCGCAGGTTACACCCGGGGTCCTGGTAATCCGCTGTAATAAATCGGCCGGGCCCCGAAATACGGGCGCCCGCGCCCGCACATTATCCTTGCCGCATGACTTGCCGCCGGCGCCGGCCCTGCGCGCCGCACGGCACGCTCCGGCACGCGCCGGCACGCTGGCGGCCCGCGGGCTCGCTGCCCCACGCGGCCGGCCGGCGCCCATTGCGATGCGGCATACTGCGGCATCGTCACTTGCCAGCAGAACACATGACGGTGCGCCACACGCGCGCCGTTCCCAGGATTGCGGACATGTCCAACCCCGAACACGGCCAACCTAACCCTTCCCCGTCCCCGTCTTCCCGCCCCTCCGGCCCGTCCGGCACCCCGCCGCGGCGGAACCGGCGCCGGCTCTATGCCGGGCTGCTGGTGCTGTTGCTGGCCGGCGGCGGCTGGTACTGGTATGCGCACCGCGGCGACGCCCCCACGGGCGCCGCGGCCGGGCCCGGCGGCGCCAGCGCACCCGCGGCAGGCGGCCCGGGCGGCCCCGGCGGGCGCGCCGGCATGCCGCGCTCGCCGGTGGTGGTGGCCACCGTGGTCCAGCGCGACATGGACGTGGTCCTGAACGGGCTCGGCAACGTCACCCCGGTGTCGAACGTGACCGTGCGCGCGCAGGTGTCCGGACCGCTGCTCAAGGTGCTGTTCAAGGAGGGCCAGATGGTCAGGGCCGGCGACGTGCTGGCCGAGATCGACCCGCGCCCGTTCCAGGCCGCGCTCGACCAGGCCGTGGGCCAGCTGGCGCGCGACCAGGCGCTGCTGCAGAACGCGCGGCTGGACCAGCAGCGCTACCGCACGCTGCTGGGCCAGGACTCGATCTCCAAGCAGCAGGTCGATACCCAGGACGCGCTGGTGCGCCAGTACGAGGGCGTGGTCAAGACCGACCAGGGCAATGTCGCCAACGCGCGCCTGCAGCTGGGCTATACGAAGATCGTCGCGCCGGTGTCGGGCCGCATCGGCCTGCGCCAGGTCGACCCCGGCAATATCGTCAACACCAGCGACACCAACGGCATCGCGCTGATCACGCAGATCCAGCCGATCGCCGTGATGTACACCATCCCCGAGGACAACCTGCCGTCGGTGCTGAAGAAGCTCAACGCCGGCGAGAAGCTGCCGGTGCAGGCGTGGGACCGCCAGGTGCGCAACCAGCTGGGCGAAGGCACGCTGCTGACCACCGACAACCAGATCGACACCACCACCGGCACGGTCAAGCTCAAGGCGGTCTTCCCCAATGAAGACGGCATGCTGTTCCCCAACCAGTTCGTCAACGTGCGCACGCGCGTCGATACGCTCAAAGACGCCACCGTGATCCCGGTGGCGGCAATCCAGCGCGGCCAGCAGGGCACCTTCGTCTATACCGTGGACGAAGCCAGCAAGGTCAAGGTGCAGGTGGTCACGTTGGGGCCCGGCGACGGCAGCCGCAGCGCGGTGCTCAAGGGCCTGGAGCCGGGCCAGCGCGTGGTGGTGGACGGCGCCGACCGGCTCAAGGAAGGCATGACGGTCGAAACCGTCGATCCGGCGGCGCGCGCCGCCGCGGTGGTGCCGGCCAGCCAGCCGCGCGCGCGCGGGCGGCGCCATCGCGATGGTGCTGGCGGTGCCAGCGGTGCGCAGGCCGATGCCAGCGCCGCCGGCGCCTCGGCGCCGCAAGGCGAACGCCGCCGCCATCGTGACGGCGGCGCCAGCGCACCGCAGCAGTAAGGACCGCGCATGAACCCGTCCCGCCTCTTCATCGAGCGCCCGGTCGCCACGGCGCTGCTGATGCTGGCCATCCTGCTGTCCGGGCTGGTGGCCTACCGGCTGCTGCCGCTGTCGGCGCTGCCCGAGGTCGACTACCCGACCATCCAGGTCACCACGCTCTACCCCGGCGCGAGCCCGGACGTGATGACCTCGTCGGTGACCGCGCCGCTGGAGCGCCAGTTCGGCCAGATGCCGGGACTGAAGGAGATGTCGTCGTCCTCGTCAGGGGGGGCGTCGGTGATCACGCTGCAGTTCGAGCTGACGCTGCCGCTGGACGTGGCCGAGCAGGAGGTGCAGGCCGCCATCAATGCCGGCAGCAACCTGCTGCCGTCGGACCTGCCGATGCCGCCGGTCTACAGCAAGGTCAACCCGGCCGATGCGCCGATCATGACCATCGCCATGACCTCCGACACCATGCCGCTGCCCAGGCTGCAGGACATGGTCGATACGCGCGTGGCGCAGAAGATTTCGCAGATCCAGGGCGTGGGGCTGGTCACCATCAGCGGTGGCCAGCGCCCCGCGGTGCGGATCCAGGCCAACCCGGCCGCGCTGGCGTCGCTGGGCATGTCGATCGACGACCTGCGCACCGCCATCGGCGCGTCCAACGTCAACGGCGCCAAGGGCAGCTTCGACGGCCCGCAGCGCGCCTCCACCATCGACGCCAACGACCAGCTGCGCTCGGCCGACGAATACCGCCAGATCATCCTGGGCTACAAGAACGGCGCGCCGATCCGCATCACCGACGTGGCCGAGATCGTCGACGGCCCCGAGAACAGCCGCCTGGCCGCGTGGGCCAATGACAAGCCCGCGATCGTGCTGAACATCCAGCGCCAGCCCGGCGCCAACGTGATCGAGGTGGTCGACCGCATCAAGGCGCTGCTGCCGCAGCTGCAGAACGCGCTGCCGGCGTCGGTCCACGTGCAGCTGCTGACCGACCGCACCACCACCATCCGCGCCTCGGTCGAGGACGTGCAGTTCGAGCTGCTGCTGGCGATCGCGCTGGTGGTGCTGGTGATCTTCCTGTTCCTGCGCAATATCCCCGCCACCATCATCCCCGGCGTGGCGGTGCCGCTGTCGCTGGTGGGCACCTTCGGCGTGATGTACCTGGCCGGCTTCACGATCAACAACCTGACGCTGATGGCGCTGACGATTGCCACCGGCTTCGTCGTCGATGACGCGATCGTGATGATCGAGAACATCATGCGCTACATCGAGAAGGGCGACTCGCCGATGCAGGCGGCGCTGAAGGGCTCGAAGCAGATCGGCTTCACCATCATCTCGCTGACCTTCTCGCTGGTGGCGGTGCTGATCCCGCTGCTGTTCATGGGCGACGTGGTCGGGCGCCTGTTCCGCGAGTTCGCGATCACGCTGGCGGTGTCGATCCTGATCTCGGCCGTGGTGTCGCTGACGCTTACGCCGATGATGTGCGCGCGGCTGCTGCACCACGTGCCGGAAGAGAAGCTGTCGCGCTTCCACCGCGCCACCGGGCGTTTCTTCGACGACGTGATCGCGCGCTACGGCCGCGGGCTCGAATGGGTGCTCGATCGCCAGAAGGCCACGCTGGTGGTGGCGGTGGCCACGCTGGCGCTGACCGTGCTGCTGTACCTGCTGGTGCCCAAGGGCTTCTTCCCGGTGCAGGACACCGGCGTGATCCAGGGCATCACCGAGGCCGCGCAGACCACCTCGTTCAGCGCCATGGCGCGCAAGCAGGAAGCGGTGGCCAAGGTGGTGATGCAGGACCCGGCGGTGGCCAGCCTGTCTTCGTTCATCGGCGTGGACGGCACCAACACCACGCTCAACGCGGGCCGCATGCTGATCAACCTCAAGCCCAAGGGCGAGCGCGATCCCATCGACGTGGTCACGCAGCGGCTGCAGCAGGCCGTGCACGACCTGGGCGGCGTGACGCTGTTCACCCAGCCGGTGCAGGACCTCACCATCGAGGACAAGGTCTCGCGCACGCAGTACCAGTTCACGGTGGAAGATCCCGATCCCGCAACGCTGGCCACGTGGGTGCCGAGGCTGGTCGAACGCCTGCGCCAGCAGCCCGAGCTGCGCGACGTCGCCAGCGACCAGCAGAACAACGGCCTGCGCGCCTATGTCGATATCGACCGCGACGCCGCGGCGCGCTTCGGCATCACCACCGCGGTGATCGACAGCGCGCTGTACAGCGCCTTCGGCCAGCGGCTGGTGTCGACCATCTTCACGCAATCCAGCCAGTACCGCGTGGTGCTCGAGACCATGCCGGAATTCCGCACCAGCCCGCAGTCGCTGGCCGACCTGCGCCTGCCCTCTTCTTCCGGCGGGCAGGTGCCGCTGGGCGCGTTCGCGCGCATCACCGAGCGCACCGGGCCGCTGGTGATCAACCACCAGGGACAGTTCCCGGCGGCGACGATCTCGTTCAACCTGGCGCCGGGCGAATCGCTGGGCGCGGCGGTCGACAAGATCACGCGGGTCGAGCAGGAGCTGGGGCTGCCGATCTCGATGCAGACCAGCTTCCAGGGCGCGGCGCTGGCGTTCCGCGCGTCGCTGTCGAACACGCTGTGGCTGATCCTGGCCGCGGTGGTGACCATGTATATCGTGCTGGGCGTGCTGTATGAAAGCACCATCCACCCGGTCACGATCCTGTCGACGCTGCCGTCGGCGGGCGTGGGCGCGCTGCTGGCGCTGCTGGTGGCGGGGCAGGACCTGGGCATCATCGCCATCATCGGCATCATCCTGCTGATCGGCATCGTCAAGAAGAACGCGATCATGATGATCGACTTCGCGCTCGAGGCCGAGCGCGAGCAAGGCATGTCGCCGCGCGACGCGATCTTCCAGGCCTGCCTGCTGCGCTTCCGCCCGATCCTGATGACGACGATGGCTGCGCTGCTGGCGGCGCTGCCGCTGATGCTGGGCTCGGGCATCGGCAGCGAGCTGCGCCGGCCGCTGGGCGTGACCATGGTCGGCGGCCTGCTGGTCAGCCAGGTGCTGACGCTGTTCACCACGCCGGTGATCTACCTGGCCTTCGACCGCGTCGCCACGCGCGTGAAGGGCTGGCGCAAGCGGCGCTTCGGTGATCCGGAAGAAGGCGGCACGGGCGAGGAGCCGGTCTGAGCATGAATCTTTCGGCCGCCTTTATCCACCGCCCGGTCGCGACCGCGCTGCTGACGCTGGGCATCCTGCTGGCCGGGCTGGCCGCGCTGCGGCTGCTGCCGGTGTCGCCGCTGCCGCAGGTGGATTTCCCCACCATCTCGGTGTCGGCGTCGCTGCCGGGCGCCAGCCCCGAGACCATGGCCGCCACCGTGGCCACGCCGCTCGAGCGCGCGCTCGGCACCATCGCCGGCGTGACCGAGATCACTTCGAGCAGTTCGCTCGGCTCGACCCGCGTGACGCTGCAGTTCGACCTGTCGCGCAATATCGACGGCGCCGCGCGCGACGTGCAGGCGGCCATCAACGCCTCGCGCGCGACGCTGCCGACCAGCCTGCCCAACAACCCGACCTACCGCAAGGTCAACCCGGCCGACGCGCCGATCATGATCATCGCGCTGACCTCGCCGACCATGACGCGCGGGCAGCTCTACGACGCGGCCTCGACCATCCTCGCGCAGAAGCTGTCGCAGGTCGATGGCGTGGGCCAGGTCACCATCGGCGGGGCCTCGCTGCCGGCGGTGCGGGTCGAACTGAACCCGACCGCGCTGAACAACTACGGCATCTCGCTCGAGGACGTGCGCAATACCATCAGCGCGACCAACGCCAACCGGCCGCTGGGCACGCTCGAGAACGCCAGCAACAACTGGCAGGTCTACGCCAACGACCAGGCGATGAAGGCGGAAGACTACATGCCGCTGATCATCCGCTACGCCACCCCGGGCACGTACTCGTCGGCATCGGCCGGCGCGCTGATCGCCAGCACCGCCAATGCGACCGCCAGCGGCGGCGTCAGCACCAGGGTGGTCAATGGCGTGACCGTGACGACGCTGACCACCAGCAGCGGCACCACCACCATCACCAGCGGCGCCACCGGCGGCACCAGCGCCACCAGCGGGCCCAATTCGTTCGCGGTGCCGGTGCGGCTGCGCGACGTCGCCAACGTGGTCGATTCGGTGCAGGACATCCGCAACGCCGGCTCGGCCAACGGCAAGCCGTCGGTGCTGCTGGTGCTGAACCGCTCGCCCGGCGCCAACATCATCGAGACCGTCGACCGCGTCAACGAGATGCTGCCGCAGCTGCAGAAGATGATCCCGGCGGCGATCTCGATGGACGTGATGATGGACCGCACCCCCACCATCCGCGCCTCGCTGCGCGAGGTCGAGCACACGCTGATGATCTCGGTGGCGCTGGTGATCATGGTGGTGTTCGTGTTCCTGCGCAACGTGCGCGCCACCCTGATCCCCAGCGTGGCGGTGCCGGTGTCCCTGATCGGCACGTTCTCGGTGATGTATCTGGCCGGGTTCTCGCTGAACAACCTGTCGCTGATGGCGCTGACCATCGCCACCGGCTTTGTCGTCGACGACGCCATCGTGGTGCTGGAAAACATCTCGCGCCATATCGAGGAAGGCATGAAGCCGCTGGCTGCGGCGCTGCGCGGTGCGCGCGAGGTCGGCTTCACGGTGCTGTCGATGAGCCTGTCGCTGATCGCGGTGTTCATCCCGCTGCTGATGATGGGCGGCATCGTCGGCCGGCTGTTCCAGGAGTTCGCGATCACGCTGTCGGTGGCGATCCTGGTGTCGCTGGTGGTCTCGCTGACCACCACGCCGATGATGTGCGCGCGCATGCTGCGGCCGGTGGAACCGGAAAAACAGGGGCGCTTCTTCCGCGCCACCGAGCGCATGTTCCAGTGGCTGCATGACGGCTATGCGCGTTCGCTGTCGACCGCACTGCGGCTGAGCCCGCTGGTGTGGCTGGTGCTGATCGCCACCATTGCGCTCAACGTGTACCTGTATGTGATCGTGCCCAAGGGCTTTTTCCCGCAGCAGGACACCGGCCGGCTGATCGGCTTTATCCGCGCCGACCAGGCCACCTCGTTCCAGGCCATGCGCGGCAAGCTCGACAACTTCATCAAGATCGTCCAGTCGGACCCGGCGGTGGTCAACGTCACCGGCTTTACCGGCGGCTCGCAGCGCAATACCGGGCAGATGTTCGTCACGCTCAAGCCGCTGTCGGAGCGCAGGGAATCGGCCGACGCCATCATCGCGCGGCTGCGCGCCAAGCTGGCCAAGGAGCCCGGCGCCAGCCTGTTCCTGCAGTCGGTGCAGGACATCCGCGTGGGCGGGCGCCAGAGCAGCTCGCAGTACCAGTTCACGCTGCAGTCCGACGACCTGGAAGTGCTGCGCGCGTGGGAGCCCAAGGTGCGCGCCGCGTTGTCGAACCTGAAGGGGCTGGAGGATATCGACACCGATACCAACGACAAGGGGCTGCAGACCTCGGTGATCATCGACCGCGACGCGGCCTCGCGCCTGGGCGTGACCGCGCAGCAGGTGGACGCGGTGCTGAACGACGCGTTCGGGCAGCGGCTGGTGTCGACCATCTACCATCCGCTCAACCAGTACCGCGTGGTGATGGAGCTCAGCCAGGAATACCTGCAGGGGCCCGAGGCGCTTAAGGACATCTATGTCGTCACCGGCAACGGCAACCGCGTGCCGCTGGCCGCGTTCGCGCGCGTAACCCCGAGCAGCACGCCGCTGGGCGTCAACCACCAGGGCCAGTTCGCGGCGTCGACGATCTCGTTCAACCTGGCGGAAGGGACTTCGCTGTCGCAGGCGACCGATGCCATCAACCGCGAGATGGCGCGCATCGGCGCCCCCGAAACGCTGCGCGCCAACTTCCAGGGCGGCGCCAAGGCGTTCCAGGACTCGCTCAAGAGCCAGCCGCTGCTGATCCTGGCGGCGCTGGTCACGATCTATATCGTGCTGGGCGTGCTGTATGAAAGCTATGTGCATCCGCTGACGATCCTGTCGACGCTGCCGTCGGCCGGCGTAGGCGCGCTGCTGGCGCTGCTGGCTTCGAAGACCGACTTCAGCATCATCGCGCTGATCGGCGTGATCCTGCTGATCGGCATCGTCAAGAAGAACGCGATCATGATGATCGACTTCGCCATCGATGCCGAGCGGCGCGAGGGGCTGTCGCCGCGCGACGCGATCTACCGCGCCTGCCTGCTGCGCTTCCGCCCGATCCTGATGACCACCATGGCCGCACTGCTGGGCGCGGTGCCGCTGGCGATCGGCCGCGGCGACGGCGCCGAGCTGCGCGCGCCGCTGGGCATTTCCATTGTCGGCGGGCTGGTGGTGAGCCAGCTGCTGACGCTGTACACCACGCCGGTGGTCTACCTGACGCTGGACCGCTGGCGCCTGAAGGTCAAGGCCTGGCGCCAGCGCCGCCGTGGTGCCCGTACACCGGACCAGCCTGACCAGCCGGCCGCCGTCTAGATTTGCGAAGACTCGACATGACAGTTCTTTCCCGCCTCCTGACCCACGCCCTGCCGGTGCCGCTGGCGTGCGCGCTGCTGCTGGCCGGCTGCGCCGTCGGCCCCGACTACCAGCGCCCCGATGCGCCGGTGTCCGCCTCGTTCAAGGAAGCCGATGCCGCCACGCCCGCCTGGACCGGCGACTGGAAGCCCGCCGAGCCGCAGGACGCGCTGGCGCGCGCCGACTGGTGGACCGTGTTCGGCGATGCGCAGCTCGACGCGCTGATGGGCGAGGTGCAGATCTCGAACCAGAACATCAAGGCCGCCGAGGCCCAGTACCGCCAGGCGGTGGCATCGCTGCAGGCGGCACGCGCGGGCTTTTTCCCGGTGGTCGATGCGCAGGCCGGCGCGTCGCGCGCGCGCGGCGTCAACGGCAACACGCTCAACGGGCAGAGCGCCACGCTGGGCGCGACCTGGGAGCTCGACGTCTGGGGCCGCGTGCGGCGCCAGGTGGAAAGCAGCGAGGCCAGCGCGCAGGCCAGCGAGGCCGACCTGGCGTCGACGCTGCTGTCGACGCAGGCCACACTGGCGCAAAGCTACTTCCTGCTGCGCGTGGCCGATGCGCAGAAGGCGCTGCTGGACCGCACCGTCGCCGACTACCAGAAGTCGCTGCAGCTGGTGCAGAACCAGTACGCGGCCGGCACCGCGCAGCGCTCCGACGTGCTGCAGTCCGAGACCCAGCTCAAGAGCGCGCAGGCGCAGCAGATCGACATCCAGATCACGCGCGCGCAGCTGGAGCATGCCATCGCGGTGCTGGTGGGCAAGCCGCCGGCGGCGCTGTCGCTGGCCGCCGATGAATTCCGCGCCGCGCCGCCGCGCGTGCCGGCCGCGGTGCCGTCGCAGCTGCTGGAGCGCCGCCCCGACATCGGCGCGGCCGAGCGGCGCATGGCCTCGGCCAATGCGCAGATCGGCGTGGCGCAGGCGGCGTACTACCCGACGCTGTCGCTGTCGGCCAGCGGCGGGCTGACGGCCAGCACGCTGGCGCGCTGGATGTCGCTGCCGGACCGGATCTGGTCGATCGGCGGCGGCCTGGCCGGCACGCTGTTCGACGGCGGCCTGCGCAGCGCGGCCAAGGCGCAGGCGGTGGCCGCCTACGACCAGACCGTGGCCAACTACCGCCAGACCGTGCTGGGCGCGTTCCAGGAAGTCGAGGACAACCTCGCCGCGCAGCGGCTGCTGGAACAGGAGGCGGTGGTGCAGAACGACGCGCTGCGCTCGGCGCGCGAGGCGTTGGCGCTGGTCAACAACCGCTACCGCGCCGGCACCGCCGGCCTGCTCGACGTGCTGACGGCGCAGACCAGCGCCTACACCGCGGAGCGCACCGCGCTGTCGATCACGGGCCGCCAGTACACCGCGGCGGTGGTGCTGGTCAAGGCGCTGGGCGGCGGCTGGCATGCGCAGGCTGCAGGCGGCAGCGGCAGCGCAGGCGCCAGCGGACAAGCCGCCGCGCCGGCCACCGTCGGCCAGCGCTAGGCGCCACGCTGCGGCGCGCTCGGCAGCGGCTGCGCGCAGATGCGCTCGCGCAGCCAGGTGGCGGCCTTGCCCAGCGGCCGCTGCTTGTGCCAGACCAGCTCCATCGCCACCGGCCAGTCCTGCTGCTGGAACGCCAGCGGCGGCGACACCAGCTGCGCCGCGGCCGGCGAATTGGCCACCACGTGCCACGGCACGAAGGCCCAGCCCAGCCCGCGCTTGACCAGCTCGACGATCACCCACTGGCTTTCCACCCACCACACGTCGGCGGCGACGCGCAGGCGCATCTTTTCCTCGCTGTCGGTGCGGGTCGCGACCATCAGCTGGCGGTAGCGCTTGAGCTCTTCCCAGTCGACCCGCTGCGACGCCAGCGGATGCTCGGGCGCGCACAGGATCTGCATCGGCACCCAGCCCAGCGCATGGAAGCCCAGTTCCGGCGGCAGCACTTCCTGGCGCCACATGATGCCGAGGTCGGCGCCGCCCTCCAGCACCAGCCGGCTGACGTCCTCCATCAGCGGGAACAGCAGCTCAAGCTCCACTGCCGGGAAGCGGTTGGAGAACTCCACCAGCAGCATGCCCAGCGTTTCTTCCGGATAAAGCTCGTCCACCGCCAGCACCAGCCGCGTCTCCACGCCCTCGCCCAGGCTCTTGGCCACGCCGCGGAAGTGCTCGCAGCGCTCCAGGATCACGCGCGCCTCGGCCAGCAGCCGCTCGCCGGTCGGGGTCAGCACCGGGTAGCGACCGCTGCGGTCGAACAGTGCGTTGCCGGCGTCGATTTCCAGGTTGGACACCGCCGCGCTGACCACCGACTGGGCCTTGCCGAGCCGGCGCGCGGCGGCCGAGAACGAGCCGGTGTCGGCGGCGGCCACAAAAGCCTGCAGTTGTTCCAGCGAGAGACTCATGCGTACCTCCGAACCCTGATCTATCTGTAAAATCGATGGTATCCAACTTGGCAATCCCTGCCCAGCAGATAGACTAGGCCCCATCGTGTTTGCCCGCAAGGAGAAACCATGCGCAAAACCTGGGACCGGATCCGCCATGCCGTTGGCTTCGAGGTGGTCGGCCTGCTGATCTTCGCACCGCTGGCCAGCTGGGCCTTCGGCTATGAACTGCACGAGATGGGCGTGATCGGCGCGGTCGCGTCGCTGATCGCCACCGGCTGGAACTACCTGTACAACGTGCTGTTCGACAAGGGCATGCTGCGTTTCACCGGCCAGCTGCGCAAGTCGGTGCCGGTGCGCGTGCTGCACGCGCTGCTGTTCGAACTGGGCCTGCTCGTCGTGTTCCTGCCGTCGGTGGCGTGGTACCTCGATATCAGCCTGCTCGACGCGCTCATCATGGACATCGCCGTGGCCGGCTTCTACATGGTCTACGCGCTGGTGTACAACTGGCTGTACGACATCGTGTTCCCGGTGCCGTCGCTCAAGACACCGGCCGCGGCCGAGGCCAAGCCGGAAGGCGCCGCGCTGGGCTGAGCGCGGGTTTTTCCCGACCCCGGAGGCCATGCCCCCGGGGTCTTCCCCGTCTTGCCGCGCACGATCGAATCGTTATACTCCATAACAAATTCGATCCGCCGGAAGCGCCGCGCGCGCGGCACCCGGCGCGACCTGCACGCGGGGAGACACCATGAAGATCGCAATCGCCGGAGGCGGCATCGGCGGGCTGACGCTGGCGCTGCTGTGCCACCGCCACGGCATCGAGGCCGAGGTCTGGGAGGCCAGCGAGACGCTGCGCCCGCTCGGCGTAGGCATCAACCTGCTGCCGCACGCCGTGCGCGTGCTCGACGAGCTGGGCCTGCGCGACGCGCTGGCCGCGATTGCGGTCGAGACCTCGTCCCTGTCCTACTACAACAAGCTGGGCCAGCGCATCTGGCATGAACCGCGCGGGCTCGCTGCCGGCTACGACTGGCCGCAGTTCTCGATCCACCGCGGCGAATTCCAGATGCTGCTGCACCGCACTGTGGTCGAGCGCCTGGGCACCGGCGCGGTCCATACCGGCCACAGCTTCGAGTCCGTGCTGGACACCGGCGCGCATGGCCAGGCGCGTTTCACACTGCGCCGCCGCGCCGACCATGCCGAAGTCGAGGCCAGCGCCGACGTGCTGGTCGGCGCCGACGGCATCCATTCGGCGGTGCGCCGCCATTTCTATCCCACCGGCGACCTGCCGCGCTTTTCGCGCCGGCTGCTGTGGCGCGCGGTCACTGAAGCGCCGCCCTACCTGGACGGCCGCTCGATGTTCATGGCCGGGCACCAGGACCAGAAGTTCGTCGCCTATCCCATCTCCGAGCCGCTGCGCCGCCAGGGCCGCTCGCTGGTCAACTGGATCGCCGAGCTGCGCGTGCCCGACAGCGTGCCCGACACCCCGCCGCGCAGCGACTGGAACAAGCAGGTCGACAAGTCGGTGTTCCGCGCGCAGTTCGCCGGCTGGCAGTGGGACTGGATCGACATCCCCGCGCTGATCGACGGCGCCCAGGCCATCTACGAATTCCCGATGGTCGACAAGGACCCGCTGCCGCGCTGGACCTTCGACCGCGTCACGCTGCTGGGCGACGCCGCGCACCCGATGTACCCGATCGGCTCGAACGGCAGCGCCCAGGCCATCCTCGACGCGCGCTACCTGGTCGACAGCCTGCTCGGCACCCGCGACACCGGCTACGCGCTGCGCGAATACGAGGCCGAGCGCCTGCCGCGCACCGCCGGCATCGTGCTGCGCAACCGCATGAACGGCCCCGAGCAGGTGATGCAGCTGGCCGAGGAACGCGCGCCGCAGGGCTTCGGCGATATCGGGCAGGTCATCCCTCGCGAAGAACTGGAGGCGATTTCGCTGCGGTACAAGCAGCTGGCGGGATTCGACCGGCAATCGATGCAGGGCAAGGTGTAAGGCGACGGTGTACTCCCTCTCCCGCAAGCGGGAGAGGGAGCAGACCAGCGGGATGGAAAACACATAAGATCACTGAGACCGAGGAGACAACCATGGCACCCCGAACCCCGACCGACCGCACCCGCCTCGCGCTAGCCGCCTTGCTGGCCTTCACCGCCACCACCGCCCTCGCCGACATCACCGTCGGCGTCAGCCTGTCCACCACCGGCCCTTCGGCTTCGCTGGGCATCCCGCAGAAAAACTCGCTGGCCTACCTGCCGCAGCAGATCGGCGGCGAGCCGGTGCGCTACATCGTGCTGGACGATGCCTCCGATCCCACGCAGGGCGCCAAGGCGGCGCGCCGCTTCGTTGCCGAGGACAAGGTCGACATCATCCTGGGCTCTTCCGCGGTGGCGCCGTCGATCGCGATTGCCGAGGTAGCCGACGAAGCCCAGACCGTGCAGCTGTCGTTCTCGCCGATCGAGCTGAAGCCCGGGCGCGGCGCATGGACCTTCCGGCTGGCGCAGCCGGTGCGGCTGATGGCCAATGCCGTGGCCGCCACCGCCAAGACCCGGGGCGTCAAGACCATCGGCTTTATCGGCTTTGCCGATGCCTACGGCGAGACCTGGCTGAAGGATTTCACCGCCGCCGCCAGCGCCAACGGCATCCGCCTGGTCGCCACCGAGCGCTACGGCCGCGCCGACACCAGCGTGACCGCGCAGGCGCTCAAGCTGATCGCGGCCAAACCCGATGCCATCCTGATCGCCGGCGCCGGCACCGGCGCCGCGCTGCCGCACACCACGCTGCGCGAGCGCGGCTACGGCGGCACGCTGTACCAGACCCATGGCGCGGCCACCAGGGACCTGATCCGCATTGGCGGGCGCCTGGTCAACGGCGCGATCCTGCCCGCCGGCCCGGTGATCGTGCCGGAGCAGCTGCCCGCCGGCGACCCGGTGCGCAAGCCCGGGCTGGACTACGTCACCCGCTATGAAAAACAATACGGGGCCGAGACCCGCACGCAGTTCGGCGCCCATGCCTACGATGCCGGGCTGGTGCTGGAGCGCATCGTGCCGGTGGCGCTGAAGCAGGCCCGCCCCGGCACGCCGGCATTCCGCCAGGCGCTGCGCCACGCGCTGGAGACCGAGCGCGACATCGTGGTGTCGCACGGGGTGCTGAACTTCAGTGCGCAAGACCACTATGGCTTCGACCAGCGCGGACGGGTTATGGTGACAATAGAAAACGGCAACTGGAAACTGCTCAAATGATCCCCGACGCAACCGGCACCCCGCCCGCCACCCCCGCGCGGCAGGCCCGCACCGCCGCGGCGCCCGCGCGGCGCAAGGCGCGCGAGCCGCTGGCGCCCGACCCGGCCGCCGCCGACGGTGCCGATGGCGGTTTCGACCCGCATGTGCCGAACGTCGACTACGGCGTGCTCGACAACCTGGTCGGCTACGCCATCCGCCGCGCGCAGATCCGCATCTACGAAGACTTCGTGCAGTCGCTGGCGCAGTGGCAGATCACCCCGCCGCGCTTCTCGGCGCTGGTGATCATCTCGCGCAACCCGCACCTGAAGCTGACCGAGCTGGCGCATATCCTGGGCATCGCGCGCTCGGGCGCGGTGCTGCTGGTGGATGCGCTCGAAGCGATGAAGCTGGTGGCACGGCGCCCCGCGGCGGGCGACCGGCGCGCCTACAGCCTGGTGCTGACCCCGGCCGGACGCCGCACGCTCGAAGCCGCCACGCAGGCGGTGGTGGCGCACGACGCCCACGTCAGCTCGGCGCTGAGCGAAGCCGAGCAGGCCACGCTGAAAGCGCTGCTGGCACGGCTGGCGCCGCCGCGCGCCGGCTGAACCGTCGCTGAGCCAGCCCGGACCGGCGGCGCTGTCATGCGCTTGCGCGCGGCCATGCGTTAACATGGCCGCCATGCCAAAAACCCTCGCCGCGCCCACCGCTGCGCGACCCGGCGCGCTGCTGCGCCGCCTGTCGCCACTGCTCTCGTCCATCGTTGCCGCCGTGCTGCTGGCCGGCGGCCCGGCACTGATCCCGGCCCACGCCAAGCCGCCCGCGAAGGCGGAGAAGGCGGAGAAGGCAACCAAGGCAACCAAGGCCACCAAGGCAGCCAGGCCCGCCAAAGCGCCGAAAGCCTCCAGGGCCGCCACCAAAGCCGGCGCCGATCCGGCGCTGCTCGGCGCGGGCGTGCCGGCCCCCGTGGCCGCGGCACTGCGCCGCGCCGGCGTGCCGGCCGCGGCGGCCAGCTTCTACGTGGTGCGGCTGGGCGACAGCAGCGCGCGCGCCAGCTGGAATGCGCAGCAGCCGATGAACCCGGCGTCGACCATGAAGCTGGTCACCACCTTCGCCGGCCTGCAGCTGCTGGGGGCCGACTACCGCTGGCAGACCTCGCTCTACGCCGACGCGCAGCCCGGCTTCGACGGCACCGTCAACGGCAACGTCTACCTGCGCGGCCACGGCGATCCCAAGCTGGTGCCCGAGGAAATGGCCAAGCTGGTGGCGCGGGCGCGCGCCGCCGGCGCCACCACCATCAACGGCGACCTGGTGCTGGACCGCAGCTACTTTGCCGAGGGCCTGGACAGCAACGGCACCATCGACGGCGAGGTGCAGCGCGCCTACAACGTCGGCCCCGATGCGCTGCTGTACGCCTTCAAGACGCTGTCGTTCACGCTGACGCCGGACCCGGCCACGCAGACCGTGGCGGTCAGCGTCACGCCGGAACTGGCGCAGCTGAAGCTGGACAACCGGCTCACCTTGACCAACGGCCGCTGCGGCGACTGGCAGAGCAGCGCCAGCCCCACCGTGCTGGCGCAAGCCGACGGCACCGTGCTGGCCTCGTTCGCGGGCGACTATTCCAGCGACTGCGGCGAGCACGTGCTCAATATCGCCACGCTGTCGCATGCGGAATTCACCTGGGGCGGCTTTGTCGCCGAGTGGCAGCGCGCCGGCGGGCGCTTCGCCCGCCTGCCCGCGCTGCGCAGCGGCAAGGTGCCGCGCGGCGCGGTGCTGCTGGCGCGCCACTACGGCCTGCCGCTTGCCGACATCGTGCGCGACATCAACAAGTTCTCGAACAACGTGATGGCGCGGCAGCTGTTCCTGACCATCGGCGCCGAGATGGACCGCGGCGGGCCGGCCAGCACCGGGCGCTCGATCCGCGTGCTGCAGCGCTGGCTGGCGCGCCAGGGGCTGGACATGCCCGGGCTGGTGCTGGACAACGGCTCGGGCCTGTCGCGCGCGGAACGCATCAGCGCCTATGACATGGCGCGGCTGCTGCAGCAGGCCGCGGCCAGCCCGGTCGGGCCGGTGCTGATCGACTCGCTGCCGGTGCTGGGCGTCGACGGCACGCTGCGCAATCGCCTGACCCGCGCCAGCGCGGCCGGCAGCGGCTACCTGAAGACCGGCACGCTGGCCGATGTGCGCGCGCTCGCCGGCTACGTCGATGCGGCCGAAGGCGGCCGCTACGTGGTGGTCAGCATGATCAACCACCCCAACGCCGCGCAGGCGCAGGAGGCGCACGACGCGCTGCTGCAGTGGGTGTACCGCGGAGCGCAGTGACGCGCTGGCGCGCATCCGGTGCAGGCCACGCCGCAGCGCCGTGGCCTGCCGCCAACGCCGCGGCGGCATTTTGTTAAGCGCTCGCTTACCAGCCTGCCATCCGACCCTATAATGCCAGGGTGCCGGCCGCGTCCTGCGGCGGCAGCCTTCCGGGCCGGCCTTCGGCCCCGGGCCGCATCGCCCCCGCTTCCTCTGACATGACTTCCCGACAACCCCCGGTGTGGCTGCGCCTCTGGCATCGCTTCGCACCGGCCGAACGCGCCGGCTTTATCGACGGCGCGCGCCGCTTTGCCCCGTCCCTGCCCGCGGTGTTTTCCTGGGGCCTGGTCACCGGCGTGGCCATGAGCAAGTCCGTGCTGACCGTGCCCGAGGCCATCGGCATGTCGCTGCTGGTCTACGCCGGCTCGGCGCAGCTGGCGGTGCTGCCGCTGTTTGCCGCGGGGCTGCCGCTGTGGACCATCTGGCTGACCGCGGCCATGGTCAACCTGCGCTTCGTCATCTTCAGCGCCGGCATGCAGCCGCACTTCAGCTACCTGACGCTGGCGCGGCGCACCGTGCTGGGCTTCTTCAACGGCGACCTGCACTTCGTCTACTTCCTGCAGAAGTACAGCACGCCCGGCTATGAGCCCGGCAAGGAAGGCTACTTCTGGGGCATGGCGCTGACCAATTTCTGCATGTGGCAGGTGTCGTCGATCATCGGCATCGTGCTGGCCAGCCTGTTCCCCGACAGCTGGGGCCTGGGCCTCGCCGGCACCATGGCGCTGATCCCGGTGATGATCGCCACCATCAACTCGCGCTCGACGCTGATGGCGGTGGTGATTTCCGCGGTGCTGGCGCTGCTGTGCTTCGACCTGCCGTACCGGCTCGGGCTGGTGGTGGCCGTGGTGGGCGCGATCGCCGCCGGCATGGCCAGCGACGAACTGGCCGCGCGTGCCGCGCTGCGCGGCATCCGGCGGCGCCGGGCCAAGGTCCCCGAGGTCACGAACACCGCCGCGCCGGAAACGCCGCCGGGAGACCGCGCATGAGCCATACCGAAGTCTGGATCGCGCTCGTCGGCATGGCGGTCGTCACCGTGATCACGCGCGCGCTGTTTCTGATGGCAGGCGAGCACATCACCGTGCCGGACCGCATCCAGCGCGCGCTGCGCTATGCGCCGGCGGCGGCGCTGGCGGCGATCATCCTGCCGGACCTGATGACGTGGCAGGGGCATTTCACGGTGGCGTTGTCGAACTACAAGCTGATGGCGGGGGTGGCGGCGACGGTGTTCTACCTGGTGACCAGGAAGATGGTGGGGATGATTGTGGTGGGGATGGCCGTGTATACGGGGTTGCGGTTGCTGGGGGGGTGAGCTGGGGGCGGCGTGCCTGGCAGGCGCCGGCCCTCACCCCCGGCCCCTCTCCCGCGTGCGGGAGAGGGGAGCAAACCGCTGGCATGCCGAGGCATTCAGCTAGCTCAGTTCCTCTCGCTTCCCGACTGTGTGCTCCCCTCTCCCGCGTGCGGGAGAGGGGCGGGGGTGAGGGCCAGCGCGTCGACGAAGTCAGACCTGCGCCAAACCACCACCCGCCCTACCCGCCAAACGCCGCCGCCGCCCGCTCCAGCCGGTCGCGCACGCCGGCCCAGTCCTGCCCCTGCGGCAACACCTCGAACACCAGCTGCGTATAACCCTGCGTGTCGAGCTTGCGCAGCAGCCGGTACAGCTCCTGCGCATAGGCGCCGGCATCGGCGGGCGCCTGTACCCAGGTGCAGCGCTGGTCCGCCAGCGGCGCGCGTCCGACCCAGGCCACGCGGGCATCCGCCGGCAGCGCTGCCAGGCGCGCGGCGGCAGCCTGCGCATCGGCCAGCAGCAGCGGCGTGTGCGGGGCGTAGTGGGCCTTCAGCGTTCCCGATGCGCGCGGCGCGGCGGCGTCCGGCGGCTGCGGGGCTTCGCCGAGCACCTGCGCGAGCATTCCCACCGTGACCGCCCCCGGGCGCAGCAGCACCGGGCCGATGCCCTGGTCCAGCCGCGACAGGTCGACGATGGTCGATTCGATGCCGACCTCGACGCCATCGCCTTCCAGCACATAAACCGCGTCGCCGAATTCATCGCGCACATGCTGCGCGGTGGTCGGGCTGACCTGGCCGAACTTGTTGGCGGAAGGCGCGGCGATGCCGCCGCGGCCGCGCTTGAAGCGCGACAGCAGCGCCTGCGCCACCGGATGCGACGGGCAACGCAGGCCGATGCTGTCCTGCCCGCCGGCGACGGCGGCGTCGATATGCGCGGCGCGCTTCAGGATCAGCGTCAGCGGGCCGGGCCAGAAGGCGTCGATCAGCTGCTGCGCGGCCTCGGGCACGTCGTCGGTCCAGTAGCCGATGTCGGCGCCGTCGACCACGTGCACGATCACCGGATGGTTCGACGGCCGGCCCTTGAGCGCGAAGATGCGGGCGACCGCCGCGGGGTTCTCGGCATCGGCGCCAAGGCCGTAGACGGTCTCGGTCGGGAAGGCGACCAGTTGCCCGGCCTCGAGCAGGCGGACGGCTTCATCGAGTTCGGCGGCCGTGGGGGTGCGCGGCGACATTGTGTTCCTTGCGTCGAATCAGAGCGGGATGTGCAGCGCCTGCGCGGCCGCCTTGAAAGCGGCGTCGGCGGCTTCGGCATGCTCGCCGATGCAGTTGACGTGCCCCATCTTGCGCGACGGGCGCGCATCGCTCTTGCCGTACAGGTGCAGCTTGGCGCCGGGCTGCGCCACCACCTCGTCCCACGCCGGGGTGCGTTCCAGGCCGAACTCGAACCACACGTCGCCGAGCAGGTTCAGCATCTTGCCGGCCGAGTGCTGGCGCGTGCTGCCCAGCGGCAGCCGCGCCATGGCGCGCACTTGCTGTTCGAACTGGCTGGTCTCGCAGGCGTCCATGGTGATATGGCCGGAATTGTGCGGGCGCGGCGCCATTTCGTTGGCAACCAGCGAACCGTCGGTCAGCACGAAGAACTCGATGCACAGCACGCCGACATAGCCCATTTCCGTGGCAATGGCGGCAGCGGCGGCGCGGGCACGATCGGCGATCTCGGGCGAGACGCTGGCAGACGGCATCTCGGTCGAGAACAGGATGCCGTCGCGGTGCACGTTCTCGGCCAGCGGCCAGGTCGCGGTGGCGCCGTCGGCGCCGCGCGCGGCCAGCACCGAGACCTCGTACGCCAGCGGCAGCATCTGCTCGAGCACGCACGGCACGTGCTGCATCGCCTTCCACGCGGCGCGCACGTCGTCGCGCGTCTTCACGCGCGCCTGGCCCTTGCCGTCGTAGCCCATGCGCGCGGTCTTGAGGATGCCGGGCAGCACGTGGTCGGGCAGCTGGTCGACGTCGGCGTCGTGCTGGATCACCCAGTGCGGCGCGGTCGGCACGCCGGTGCGCTCGGCGCACGCGGCAAAGAACTTCTTCTCGCCGATGCGGTTCTGCGCGATCGACACGCAGTAGCCGCGCGGCGCGACGAACGCCCCGAGCTGCTCCAGCCGGTCCAGCGACAGCGACGGCACGTTCTCGAACTCGGTGCTGACCGCCTGGCACAGCTTGCCCATCTCGGCGAGCGCGGCCTCGTCGGTGTACTGCGCGCAGATGTGCTTGTCGGCGACCACGCCGGCGGGGCTGTCCTGGTCCGGGTCGAGCACGCACACGCGATAGCCCATCGCCTGCGCCGCATGCGTGAACATGCGGCCGAGCTGGCCGCCGCCCAGCATGCCCAGCCACGCGCCGGGCAGGATGGGCGCGTCGGGTCGGTCGACGCCGAACTCGGCGCGCGATTCCGGCGTGTGGGCTTCGGAGAGATGGGGATGGATATCGGTAGGCATTGCTCGGTTCCGTGTGGGTCCGGAGGATTACAGCGGCAGCATTACAGCGGCAAAGTCATGGCGCGCGCGGCTTCGGTCTGCTTCGCGCGGAACGCTTCCAGCGCGGCGGCCAGCGCGTCATCGGTGGTCGCCAGCGTGGCGATCGCGTGCAGCGCGGCGTTGGCCGCGCCCGCCTCGCCGATGGCGAAGGTGGCCACCGGCACGCCCTTGGGCATCTGCACGATCGACAGCAGCGAGTCCTCGCCGCGCAGGTACTTCGACGGCACCGGCACGCCGAACACCGGCACGATGGTCTTGGCGGCGATCATGCCGGGCAGGTGCGCGGCACCGCCGGCACCGGCGATGATGGCGCGGATGCCGCGGCCGCGGGCGCTCTCGGCATAGCGGAACATGTCGTCGGCCATGCGGTGCGCGGACACCACCTGGGCCTCGAACGGCACGCCGAAATCCTTCAGCATGGCCACGGCGTGCTGCATCACGTCCCAGTCGGAACTGCTGCCCATGACCACGCCGACCAATGGCTTGTCTTGCTTGCTCACGTTTGATCCTTGCTTGTTTGCTCCCCTCTCCCGCTGGCGGGAGAGGGGCGGGGGTGAGGGCCGAGCGGTTCTCGACGCGTGGTGCCTTGCCATACCACCCCTCACCCTGCCCTCTCCCCGTGAGGGGAGAGGGAAACACCGTTGGCTTGTGGGAAGCCGGGGTGGGAACTTACTTCAACTCTTCCCCCGTCAGGCGCGTCAGCGCCTCACGGTACTTCGCCGCGGTCTTCTCGATCACGTCTTCCGGCAGCTGCGGTGCCGGCGCGGTCTTGGGCCACGGCTTGCCGTCGATGCGCACGGCTTCCAGCCAGTCGCGCACGAACTGCTTGTCGAACGACGGCGGGTTGGTGCCCACCTGGTACGAATCGGCCGGCCAGAAGCGCGACGAGTCGGCGGTCAGCACTTCGTCCATCAGCGTCAGCACGCCGTTGTCGTCCAGGCCGAACTCGAACTTGGTGTCGGCGATGATAATGCCGCGCGTGGCCGCGAACTCGGCCGCTTCCTTGTACAGGCGGATCGAGATCTCGCGCATCTGGCGCGCCAGCGCGATGCCGATGCGGGCCTCGACCTCGGCGAACGAGATGTTCTCGTCGTGCTCACCCATCTCGGCCTTGGCCGCCGGCGTGAAGATCGGCTCGGGCAGCTTCTGCGCGTTCTGCAGGCCCGGCGGCAGCGCGATGCCGCACACCTTGCCGGTGGCCTGGTAGTCCTTCCAGCCGCTGCCGGCAAGATAGCCGCGCACCACGGCCTCGACCAGGATCGGCTTCAGGCGCTTGACCACCACCGCGCGGCCCCTGACCTGCTCCACTTCATCGGCTGCCACCACGGTCTCGGGCGCGATGCCGGTCTCGTGGTTCGGCACGATGTGCGCGAGCTTCCTGAACCAGAAGTTCGCCATCTGGTTCAGCACGCGGCCCTTGTCGGGGATCGGCTCGCCCATGATGACGTCGAACGCCGACAGGCGGTCGGTGGTGACGATCAGCAGCTTGTCGTTGCCGACGGCGTAGTTGTCGCGCACCTTGCCGTGGCCCAGCAGCGGCAGCGAGTTGATGGAGGACTGGTAGAGAGCGTTGGACATGATGGTTCCGATAAAACGGAGGTAAAGCACAGCGTCCGCAAAAAACACTGACGCTCAAAAATGCGTCGTCCCCGCGGAGGCGGGGACCCAGTGACTTTTGCCTTTGGTCAGCGCCGCGCTAAAGACGCTGGGTTCCCGCCTGCGCGGGAACGACGATGAAAACTTACTGCACGACCTGCGCCAGCTTGCCCGACTTGTACTGCTGCGCGATCTCGCTCAGCGCCACCGGCTTGATCTTGCCGGCCTGGCCTTCGCAGCCGAACGCCAGGTAGCGCGCCTTGCACACCTGCTTGGCGGCTTCGCGGGCCGGCTTCAGGTATTCGCGCGGGTCGAACTTGCTCGGGTTTTCGACGAAGAAGCGGCGGATCGCGCCGGTCATGGCCAGGCGGATGTCGGTGTCGATATTGATCTTGCGCACGCCGTACTTGATCGCTTCCTGGATTTCCTCGACCGGCACGCCGTAGGTTTCCTTCATGTCGCCGCCGAACTTGCGGATCTCTTCCAGCAGTTCCTGCGGCACCGACGACGAGCCGTGCATCACCAGGTGGGTGTTGGGGATGCGGGCGTGGATTTCCTTGATGCGGTTGATCGCCAGGATGTCGCCGGTGGGCTTGCGGGTGAACTTGTAGGCGCCGTGCGAGGTGCCGATGGCAATCGCCAGCGCGTCGAGCTGGGTGGCCTTGACGAAGTCGGCGGCCTGCTCCGGGTCGGTCAGCAGCATGGAGTGGTCCAGCTTGCCTTCGGCGCCGATGCCGTCTTCCTCGCCGGCTTCACCGGTTTCGAGCGAGCCCAGGCAGCCCAGTTCGCCCTCGACGGTCACGCCGATGGCGTGCGACAGCTGCACCACCTTGCGGGTCACGTCGACGTTGTACTCGTAGTCGGCAGGGGTCTTGCCGTCTTCGCGCAGCGAGCCGTCCATCATCACCGACGAGAAGCCCAGGTCGATCGCGGCCTGGCAGATCGCCGGCGACTGGCCGTGGTCCTGGTGCATCACCACCGGGATGTGCGGGTAGGCTTCGACCGCGGCCTCGATCAGGTGGCGCAGGAAGTGCTCGCCGGCGTATTTGCGGGCACCGGCCGAGGCTTGCATGATCACCGGCGCGTTGACCTCGTCGGCGGCCTGCATGATGGCCTGCACCTGTTCGAGGTTGTTGACGTTGAAAGCCGGCAGGCCGTAGCTGTTCTCGGCGGCGTGGTCCAGCAGCTGGCGCATCGAAACGAGTGGCATGTCTAACTCCTAAATGAAAATGGGATGTCTCTGTATTCTTCTGTCGGCGCTCAATGCCCCACCCTGACGATCTTCAGGGTGTTGGTGCCGCCCGGCTGGCCCATCGGCTCGCCGATGGTCAGCACGATGAAATCGCCCCGCTGCACCACGCCCTGCGCCAGCAGCAGCTCCTCGGCCTGCTCCAGCGCGGTATCGCGGTCGGTGCTGGACTGCAGCGGCAGCGGCACCACGTTGCGGTACAGCTGCATCTTGCGCTGCGACGCCAGGTTGGGCGTCATCGCGTAGATCGGGACATGGATGCGGTGCCGGCTCATCCACAGCGCGGTCGCGCCCGAATCGGTCAGCGCCGCGATCGCCTTCACCTGCAAATGATAGGCGGTGAACAGCGCCCCCATCGCCACCGACTGGTCGATGCGCGAGAAGGTCTGGTTCAGGAAATCGGTGTCGAGCTGCACCACCTCGGACTTCTCGGCCTCGATGCAGACCGCGGCCATGGCCTCGACGGTTTCCACCGGATAGCGGCCGGCGGCGGTCTCGGCCGACAGCATCACGGCGTCGGTGCCGTCCAGCACGGCGTTGGCCACGTCCGAGACCTCGGCGCGCGTCGGCACCGGGTTGACGATCATGCTTTCCATCATCTGCGTGGCAGTGATGGTGAGCTTGTTGGCCTCGCGCGCCAGCTTGATCATGCGCTTCTGCAGCGCCGGCACGGCGGCGTTGCCGACTTCCACGGCAAGGTCGCCGCGCGCCACCATGATGCCGTCGGAGGCCTGCAGGATTTCTTCCAGCACGCCCGGGTGGATGGCCTCGGCACGCTCGATCTTGGCGATCATGCGGGCCCGGTGGCCGTGCGGCTGGCCGGCCACGGCGGCCAGCTGGCGCGCCATTTCCATGTCGGTGGCGTTCTTGGGGAAGCTGACCGCGACGTAGTCCGCGCCCAGGGCCATGGCGGTCTTGATGTCGTCCATGTCCTTGGCGGTCAGCGCCGGCGCCGACAGCCCGCCGCCCTGGCGGTTGATGCCCTTGTTGTTGGACAGCTCGCCGCCCACGCGCACGGTGGTGAAGATCTCGGTGCCCAGCACGCGCTCGACCACCAGCACGATCAGGCCGTCGTTGAGCAGCAGCAGGTCGCCCGGGCCGACGTCGCGCGGCAGGTCCTGGTAGTCCAGGCCGGCGCGCTGTTCGTTGCCGAGCTTGCAGCTGGAATCGAGGATGAAGGGCTCGCCCGCCTTGAGCAGGATCTTGCCGTGCTCGAACTTGCCCACGCGGATCTTGGGGCCCTGCAGGTCGGCCATGATGGCGACCTCGCGCCCGCAGGCCTGCGCCGCCTCGCGCACCAGCCGGGCGCGGTCGAGATGGTCCTGGGCGGTGCCGTGCGAAAAGTTCAGCCGCACCACGTCGACCCCCGCCGCGATCATGCGCGTCAGGATTTCCAGCGAGCTGGAAGCGGGGCCGATGGTGGCGACGATCTTGGTGGAGCGGGTCATGCGGGGGTTTCCTGGTTTCAGCGCTCGATGGCCCGACGGCCGGTGTTGCGCGCCCGGCGGGCCGACGGCCCCGCCAGGCGCGCGGCGGGTGCGTCAGCCTGCGGCGCGCTGCTCCAGCACTTCGAAGGCGGGCAGCGTCTTGCCTTCCAGGAATTCCAGGAACGCGCCGCCGCCGGTGGAGATATAGCCCACGCGGTCGGCAATGCCGTACTTGGCGATGGCGGCGAGCGTGTCGCCGCCGCCGGCGATCGAGAACGCCTTCGAGTCGGCGATGGCCTCGGCCAGCACCTTGGTGCCGTTGCCGAACTGGTCGAACTCGAACACGCCGACCGGGCCGTTCCAGACGATGGTGCCGGCGGCCTTGAGCTGGTCGGCCAGCATCGCGGCGGTCTTGGGGCCGATGTCGAGGATCATGTCGTCGTCGGCCACGTCCTTGACGTCCTTGACCGTCGCCGTGGCGGTCGCGCTGAATTCCTTGGCGCAGACCACGTCGACCGGAATGGGAACCGAGGCGCCGCGTTTGGCCATGATGTCGATGATGGCCTTGGCATCGCCGACCAGGTCGGCTTCGGCCAGCGACTTGCCGATCTTCAGGCCGGCGGCCAGCATGAAGGTGTTGGCGATGCCGCCGCCGACCACCAGGTTGTCGACCTTGTCGGCCAGCGACTTCAGGATGGTCAGCTTGGTCGAGACCTTGGAGCCGGCCACGATCGCCACCAGCGGACGCGCCGGCTGGCCCAGCGCCTTGCCCAGCGCGTCGATCTCGGCGGCCAGCAGCGGGCCGGCGCAGGCGACCGGGGCGAACTTGGCGATGCCGTGGGTGGTGGCTTCGGCGCGGTGCGCGGTGCCGAAGGCGTCGTTGACGTAGACATCGCACAGCCTGGCCATTTTCTGCGCCAGTTCGTCGCTGTTCTTCTTCTCGCCCTTGTTGACGCGGCAGTTTTCCAGCAGCACCACCTGGCCGGGCGCCACTTCGACGCCGTCGACCCAGTTCTGCACCAGCTTGACCGGCTTGCCCAGCAGCTCCGACAGGCGCGCGGCGATCGGCGCCAGCGAGTCTTCGGTCTTGAACTCGCCCTCGGTCGGGCGCCCCAGGTGGGACGTGACCATCACCGCGGCACCGGCGGCCAGGCAGGCCTCGATGGCGGGCACGGAGGCGCGGATGCGGGTGTCTTCGGTGATGTTGCCGGCGTCATCCTGCGGCACGTTCAGGTCGGCGCGGATAAAGACCCGCTTGCCGGAGAGTTTGCCTTGGGAAATCAGATCGGAAAGACGCAGGACAGAGGTCATGACGGTGGATGGCGCGAGATTTCGCTGCTGATTCGGGGAAACCGGCATTTTACCTGATCGTGATCAGGGCTTTGCCGATTCCGGACCGTGCAGCGCCGGGAAGCGCCCGGGAACGCACAAACCGGCCCGCAATGGCGCGCCGCCGGGCGCCGCGTCTTGCCGGACTCCCCACCAAAGAAGGGGCGCCAGCGTTTTCCGCGAGTCCCCCGAGTGCGGTAATGTACGCAACGTCTGCTACAACAGACACGCCATCACGCCAGAGCCGGTCTACAAACGGCCAAGACAAGCGGCGGCCGATACCGATGCGGCCAAAGACAAGCAGCCATAACAACAAAGCATGCCGGGGTGCGAGCGGACGCATCGCCGGTGCCGCGCATTATTTTTGTCGCGAATGCAAGGGGTAAGTCAGATGAATGAAGCCGACATGCACGGAGCCATCCGCGGCTTGTACGAGGGCATTCTGGATCCCGGGGCCTGGCAGGACAGCCTGCGCACCCTGACCGAGCTGGCCGGCACGGCACATGCCTCGATGATGGTCTGGGACACGGTGCGCGACCAGGTCACCGTCAACGAGATCGTCAATCCGGTGGTCGAGCTGTTCACCGAATACGAAGCGGATTACCAGGCCATCGACCCGGCCAAGCAGTTCGCGCCGCGCCTGCAGCCGGGCGACTGGTATATCGACGCGCGCGAACTGGGCGAAGGCACCATGGCGCGCCATCCGTTCTACCGCGACTTCTTCCACCGCTATGGCCTGCGCTCCTACGTCGCCTGCCTGGTGGAGCGCCAGCCCCATTGCGAAGTCTATTTCTCGATGCAGCGCGCGCAGCGGCAGCCGCTGTTCTCGACCGCCGACACCGGCGGCCTGGACTGGATCATCCCGCATATGCGCAGCGCCATGGCGATGCGCGACCGCACGCTCGGGCTGACGGTGCTGGCGCGGCTGTCGACGCAGCTGGTCGAGCGGCTCAATTTCGCGCTGCTGGTGTTTTCGCCGCAGCGCCATGTGCTGCTGTGCAACCGCGCCGGCGAACGCTGGGCGCGGCGGCTGGACCCGGCCGGCAAGGTGTCCGACTGGACTCTGTCGCGGCCCTTCGCCGACATGGTCCAGGCAGCCTGCGACCCGCGCCGCGCCGTGGCCGCGCAGGCGGCACGCGCCACCAGCGGCGGCGCCACGGCGCAGGTCATCGTGCTGCCGCTGCCGCCCTCGCACGCCTTTGCCGCGCAGTGGCAGGAACCCGCCGCGCTGGTGATCGTGCATGAGCAGGACCGCGCGCCGCTATTGCTCGGGCCCGTGCTGCGCGACCTGTACGGGCTGACGCCGGCTGAAACCCGGCTGAGCGTGCAGCTGGCCCACGGCGAGGGCTTGCCCGAAGCCAGCCAGCAGCTTGGCATCCGCCACGAGACCGCGCGCACGCAGCTCAAGGCGGTATTCCACAAGACCGGCTGCAACAGCCAGGCCCAACTCACGCATCTGCTCTCGCGCCTTGGCGCGGCGCTGGATCAGGGCTGAACACGCTACGTCTCGCCGCAGGCCGTGCCGCCGCGGCGGCACGCGCGCTGCCACGCGGGTAAAGTGCTAAAAATAAAAGAAGTAAAAAGAAGGGAAGCCATGAGCGACACACAGATGCACGACACCATTCGCGCGCTGTACGAGGGGATTTTCGACGCCGACGCCTGGCAGCGCAGTCTGGGCGCGCTGTGCCAGGCCAGCGGCAGCAGTCACGCGCACCTGCTCGTGCTCGACACCGTGCACGAGCGCGTGCTGGTGCACCAGGAGGTCAACCCGATGCCCGAGGCGGTGGCCGCCTACCGCGAACAGTTCGCCGCGATCGATCCGGCGCTGCCGTTCGCGCGGCGCATGGCGGTGGGCAGCTGGTATATCGATTCGCGCGAGCTGGGCCCGCAGGTCATGCGCAAGTCGCCCTTCTACGGCGAGTTCCTGCGCCCGATCGAACAGTCATCGGTGATGGCCTGCCTGGTCGAGCGCCAGCCGCACTACGACGTATTCCTGTCGCTGCAGCGCCCGCACGGCCACGACCACTTCTCGCCCGAGGACGCACGCGCGCTCGACTGGGCGATCCCGCACGTGCGCCAGGCCATGGCGCTGCGCGAGCGCACCCACCAGGTATCGGCGCTGGCGCATGCGTCGTCGCAGTTGATGGAGCGGCTGCCGTTCGGCGTGATCGTGTTCCGCGACGACGGCAAGCCGCTGCTGGCCAACAGCATCGGCGAAACCTGGGTGCGCAGGCTGCTGCCGGCGGTGTCGATCGAAACCAGCGCCGCGGCGCCGTTCGCCGCGCGCGAGGATGGCGGCTGGACCCTGTCGCGCCCGTTCGCCGAGGCGCTGCGGGCGGTGTGCAGCCCCGCCACCGTGCAGCCGGCGCAGGCACTGCGCGCCGTCGATGGCGCGGGCCGGCAGGCGCAGGTGATCCTGCTGCCGCTGCCCCCGGCCCATCACCTGGCGCTGGACTGGCAGCGCCCCAGCGTGCTGGTGGCGATTCACGAGCCAGGCGCCGCGCCGATGACGCTGCCCACCGTGTTGCGCGACCTCTACGGCCTGACGCCGGCGGAAATACGGCTGGCCTTGCAGCTGTCCACGGGCATCGGCCTGCCCGAGGCCTGCGAGCTGATCGGCATCCGGCGCGAGACCGGACGCACGCAGCTCAAGGCCATCTTCACCAAGACCGGGACCGGCACGCAGGCGCAACTGGCGCACCTGCTGACGCGGCTGGGGGTGCGGGCCTAGCGGCGCAGGCCCCCCGGCCGCGTGGAGCGCGATCAGTCGATCGACGCGCCCACGGTCTTGACCACGCCCGCCCACTTCTGGCGGTCGGCCTTCACCGTGGCCTTGAACTGGTCCACGGTCTCGACCCGCGGCGTGTTGCCGGCATCGATCAGCTTCTGGCGGATCGCCGGCGTTTCCAGCGCCACCTTGACCGCGTCATTGACCTTGCGCGCGATCTTCGGGTCCAGCCCTTTGGGTCCGAACAGGCCGAACCAGATGGTGCTGTTGAAGCCGGGCAGGCCGCTCTCGGCAATGGTCGGCACGTCGGGGATCACCTGCACGCGCTGCTTGGTGGTCACGCCCAGCAGCCGCACCTTGCCGGCGCGGTACTGCGGCAGCACGCTCTGCACCTGGTTGAAGATGCAGCAGACCTCGCCCTTCACCACCGCCTGCAGCGCGTCGGGGCCGCCCTTGTAGGGCACGTGCACCATGTCCAGCCCGGCGCGCGCATTGAACTCGGCAAACGCCAGGTGCGTGCCGGTCCCGTTGCCGGTGGAGGCAAAGTTGTACTTGCCGGGATTGGCCTTGACCTTCTCGATGAATTCCCTGACCGACTTGACGTCGAGCACCGCCGGGTTGATGGTCAGCACGTTGGAGACCTCGACCAGCGGCGCGATCGGGGTGAAATCCGCATCGGCATCGAACGGCAGCGTCTTGTACAGTGCCGGGTTGATGCCGTGCGTGGCGGCGGTGCCGAGCAGCAGCGTATAGCCGTCCGGCCTGGCATGCGCCACCACCTCCGAAGCCACGTTGCCGCCGGCGCCCGGCCGGTAGTCATAGACGATGGTGGTCTTCAGCGACTTCTGCAGCGATTCCTGCAGCGTGCGGCCGACGATGTCGACACCGGAGCCGGCGGTGAAGCCCATCAGGATCGTCACCGGCTGCGCCGGCCATTCACCTTGCGCGTGGACGGGCAGGCTGACCGTGCTGACGGCGGCGGCACACAGCGCGGCCACGCGGGCGGCGGAACGGAAGGACAAGCGCGGAAGCAGGCGGGACGAATTTGGCATTGGGGGCACCGTCGGTGGATGTCAGCAAGGAAGCGGCCCGGAGCTGTGGACCGGCACGCTGGCCGGGGTCTGGGCCCCGGGCCAGCGCAACAAGATAGCAAGGTTCCTGCCAAAACCAAACGACTGAGTTTGCCTGAAGGTATGCCGTGCGGGCATATGGCAACGGCCCTGCGCGCTGCCGGTTGTTCAGCGCCGCAGCAGCCCCACCAGCTCGTCGACGTCCGGCAGCGCCGCGCCGGTGCCCGCCGGGTGGTCGTCGTCCGCCTCCAGCAGGCCGTCGGCCAGCGCGCGCTTGTCGCGGTGCAGGTCGACGATGCGCTCCTCGATGGTGCCGGCATTGATCAGCCGGTACACCGTGACCGGGCGCTGCTGGCCGATACGGTGCGCGCGGCCCATGGCCTGGTCCTCGGCGGCGGGGTTCCACCACGGGTCGGCGATGATCACGTAGTCGGCCGCGGTCAGGTTCAGGCCGAAGCCGCCGGCCTTCAGGCTGATCAGGAACACATCGCCCTCGCCGGACTGGAACGCGGCGACGCGGCGCGTGCGCTCGGCCGCGGGCGTGGCGCCGTCCAGGTATTGCAGCGCCAGCCCGGCGCGCTCCAGCCCCTGGCGCAGCAGCTGCAGGAAATCGACGAACTGGCTGAACACCAGGGTCTTGTGGCCGCTGGCGGCCAGCCCGCTGGCCAGTTCCACAAAGGCGCGCAGCTTGGCGCCTTGGTCCAACTGCCCACTGATTTCCGGCGTGACCAGGCGCGGGTCGCACGCCGCGCGGCGCAGCCGCATCAGTTGCGCCAGCACGTGCAGGCGTGCCTGCGCCTGCTGCTGGACCTGCGCCCGCGCGCGCGCGCCCGCCGGCGCATCGCGGTTGGCCTTGCGCGCGGACTCCACGCGCGCCAGCGCGGCTTCGGCCTCGGTCTGGGCCTGGCGGCGCAGCGCTTCGTAGTGCGCGGCCTCCGCCGGCTCGGGCTCGACCCGGATCACCAGCTCGGTACGCGGCGGCAGTTCGTCCAGCACCTGCGCCTTGGTCCGGCGCAGCACGAACGGCGCGATCATGCGGCGCAGCCGCAGGCGCGCCTCGCGGCTGCCGGCGCGTTCGATCGGGTTGGCGAAATGCTCGTTGAAACGCGCCAGCGAGCCCAGCAGCCCCGGATTGCAGAACCGCATCACCGACCACAGCTCGGCCAGCCGGTTCTCCACCGGCGTGCCGGTCAGCGCCATGCGGAAGCCCGACGGCAGCGCGAACATCGCCTGCGCGCGCCGCGTGACGGCGTTCTTGAAGGCCTGGGCCTCGTCGGCGACCACGGTATGCCAGTCGCGCGCGCAGAAGTCCTTGCTGGCCTGCTGCAGCAGCGTGTACGAGACGATCACCAGGTCATGCGGCCCGGCCTGCGCCAGCAGCGCGTCGCGGTCGCCCTCGGCATAGACGTGGACGTTGAGCGTGGGCGCGAAGCGCCGCGCCTCGGCGGCCCAGTTGCCGCACACCGAGGTGGGGGCGATCACCAGCGCCGCGCCGCCAGGCGCGCGCGCGACCAGCACGGCCAGCGCCTGCAGGGTCTTGCCCAGTCCCATGTCGTCGGCCAGGCAGGCGCCCAGGCCGGAGGCGGCCAGCGTCATGGCCCAGCGGTAGCCGGCTTCCTGGTAGGGGCGCAGCTCGGCCGCCAGGGTGGCAGGCAGCGCGATTTCGGCTGCGCGCGCGGCGCGCAACTGTGCCATGCGCGTGCGGAAATGCGCGTCGGGATCGACGCCCGCGCCGGCCAGCACATCGTCCAGCCAGGGGGTGGCCATCTGCGGCACGCGGATGCCGTCGGGCACACGCTCGCCCACGCCGGCAAGATCGCGCAGCCGTCCCCGCAGCGCACTCGTCAGCGCCACGTAGACGCCCTGCCCCATCGGCACGAAGCGCCCGGCATGGCTGCCGGTCCAGTCGATCAGCTGGCCCAGTTCCAGCACCAGTCCCTCGGCCACGCGCAGCTCGCCCGCCAGCTTGTACCAGGCGCCGCGGCTCTCGATCTGCACGCCCAGCTGCGGCAGGTCGGCGGGCAGCACGCGCAGCGCCTTGCCGCGCGGCCATTCGAGCGCCTGCACCGCGGGCAGCGACGGCAGCGCCTCGACCACCGCGAGCGCGTCCTCGGGATCGTCCAGCGACCAGGTGTATTCGCCGCCCGGCGGCGCCAGCGCCACCAGCTGCGGCAGCGCGGCGAAGACCTCGGCCACGCTGGCCAGCTCGGCGTCGAGGTCGCGCTGCGTGGACAGGGTCTCGCCGCGCACCGTGGCCATCAGCCGTTCGCGCCCGGCGCCGGGTGCCAGCCGCGGCCCCAGCGGGCCCAGCGGCGTCACCACCAGCCGCAGCGAGATGCCGCGCCCCACCGGCGCCACTTCGGCGCGCAGGCGCGTCTCGGCCTCGACCGTGCGCGTGCCGGCCGCGGCATCGGCCTGGATCTGGAACTGCCCGGCGAGCGCGCGCAGGGTCTGGTCGAGGCGGGCGTGGCCTTCCTCAGGGATCGCCAGGCCGTTGCCGATCAGCCGCGCGGCCTCGAATTGGGCCGGGGTATAGCGAATCAGCCGCAACCGGTGCGGGCCGTCGCGCAGCAGCGTGAGCTGGCGCAGCGCCTCGGCCTCCTGGCGCGCGGCCGCGGGCAGCAGCGCCTCCATGGCCGGCGCCTCGCGCAGTGGCGGGAACAGCCGCAGCACGTAGCGGCCGGCGCTGCGCACCGCCTCCAGCGCGGGCGCGTCCTCGACCACCTCCAGCGTCTGCGTGGGCGCGTGGGCCAGCACCACGCCCGGGTGCCCGGCCAGCGCCATCAGCGCCATGGCGCGGTCGAGCACATAGCGCCGGTGGTGCGAGGCGTCGCGGCGGATCGCGCGCGCCACGCGCGCGTCCCAGGGTTCGAGCCGGTCGTCCCCGGCAATCCGCGCCAGCGGCACCGGCCGCGGCTTGCCCCAGCCCTTCGGGCCGCGCACCTGCTCGAGCGGCTCGATCGTGCCGGGCGCGCCGTCGGCGTCCAGCGTCAGCGCCCACAGCAGGCGCCGCGCCGGCCCGGCCGCGCCAGCCGCGGCTTCCGCATCGGTGCCCGCGAGCGCGCGCAGCGCGTCCAGTGCCTGCTGCCAGTCGGCCTGCGGCGCCGGGGCGTCGGGGGCGTCCGGCACGGCGTCAGGCTGGCGATCGGGGCGGGAAAGTGGGCTCGGAGGCACGGCTCGCAGCAAGGGTCGGTGGGCGCGCGTACCGCCGCCACGGCGGCAATGCCCGGAAAAAGCGCATTCTAGACCGCCGCGGCGCCGTCATCGCGTTGTGACCCATGCCCCCCGGGCTTACAATATCGTTTTTGCTACTTTCACGGCGCAGGGAGAACAGACATGTCGATGGCGGATCGCGACGGCAAGATTTGGATGGACGGCAAGCTGATCGAATGGCGCGACGCCAAGATCCACGTGCTGACGCATACGCTGCACTACGGCATGGGCGTGTTCGAGGGCGTGCGCGCCTACAAGACCCCTGAAGGCACCGCCATCTTCCGCCTGAAGGAGCACACCCGCCGCCTGTTCAATTCGGCCAAGATCTTCCAGATGGCGATGCCCTTCGACGAGGCCACGCTCGAAGCCGCGCAGCGCGAGGTGGTGCGCGCCAACAACCTGGAATCCTGCTACATCCGCCCGCTGGTGTGGATCGGCTCGGAAAAGCTGGGCGTCTCGGCCAAGGGCAACACCATCCACGTCGCCATCGCCGCGTGGCCGTGGGGCGCCTACCTGGGCGAGGAAGGCATGGAGCGCGGCATCCGCGTCAAGACATCTTCGTTCACCCGCCACCACGTCAACGTGTCGCTGGTGCGCGCCAAGGCCAGCGGCTACTACATCAACTCGATCCTGGCCAACCAGGAAGCCACCGGGCTGGGCTACGACGAAGCGCTGCTGCTCGACACCGACGGCTACGTCAGCGAAGGCTCGGGCGAGAACGTCTTCATCGTGCGCAACGGCGTGATCTACACCCCGGACCTGGCCTCGTGCCTGGACGGCATCACCCGCGACGCCACCCTGACCATCGCGCGCGACCTGGGCATCGAGGTGCGCGAGAAGCGCATCACCCGCGACGAGATGTACTGCGCCGACGAAGCCTTCTTCACCGGCACCGCCGCCGAAGTCACGCCGATCCGCGAGCTGGACGACCGCATCATCGGCGAGGGCCGCCGCGGCCCGGTGACCAAGCAGATCCAGGACGCATTCTTTGCCGCCGTCGGCGGCACCGACGAAAAGTACAAGAAGTGGCTGACGCTGGTCTGAGCACCGGCCGGCAGCCCGCGTGTCCGGCGCCCGCTGCTGCGGGCGCGGCACGGCCCTTGTTTGACGAACAATAAGCTTGATTCCCTGCAACACCATGACGCAAACCGCGACCATCATCGAAATCGGCGCTGAAGACATTCCGCTGCACTGCCCCACCGCCAACACCCCGGCATGGAACTACCATCCGCGCGTGTTTCTCGACGTGGCCGACACCGGCGAAGCCAAGTGCCCCTACTGCGGCACCGTGTACAAGCTCAAGCCGGGCACCGTGCTGAAGGGCCACCACTGACCCGAGCCGACTGCCATCGCACCACCCTGACGCTCCGGGCCGCCCACAGGCGCCCCGGAGCGTTGGCGTTGCCGGCGCCCGCGCCGCTGCGCCCGTGCCGGCTCCTTGCGCCCCTTCCATGAAGAAAGCCCTCGTCATCGCCCCCAACTGGATCGGCGACGCCCTGATGGCGCAGCCGCTGTTCGCGCTGCTCAAGGCGCGCCATCCGCGCCTGGTCATCGACGCCCTCGCGCCCAAGTGGGTCGCGCCGGTGCTCGCGCGCATGCCGGAAATCGGCCGCGTGTTCCCGTCCGACCTCGCGCACGGCAAGCTGCAGCTGTCGGCGCGGCTGATGTTCGCGCAGCAGCTGAAAAACGAAGGCTATGACCTCGCCTACGTGCTGCCGAACTCGCTCAAATCGGCGCTGATCCCGTGGCTGGCCGGCATTCCGCTGCGCATCGGCTACCGCGGCGAAGCGCGCTTCGGCATGCTCAACGTGCGCCACGCCAACCCGCCGCGCGACCACCGCCCGCCGATGGTGGAGCACTACGCCCGCCTGGCGCTCAAGCCCGGCGCGCGCCTGCCCGAGAACCTGAGCGAGCCGCGCCTGCGCGTGGACCCGGCGCGCGTGGCGGCCACCGCCGAGCGCTTCGGGCTGGCGCCGCACACGCGCGTGATCGCGTTCTGCCCGGGCGCCGAGTTCGGCCCGGCCAAGCGCTGGCCCGCTGCCCATTTCGCCAGGCTGGCGCAGATGCTGCGGCGCTCCTACCCGTACGCGCAGATGATCGCGCTGGGCTCGGCCAAGGACGCCGAGATCGCCGCGGAAATCGCCAGCGAGGCCCCGTTTGTGCGCAACCTGTGCGGCCAGACCTCGCTCGACGACGCAGTCGACCTGCTGGCGCTGTCCGAAGCCGCGGTCTGCAATGACTCCGGCCTGATGCACGTGACCGCGGCGCTGGGCCGGCCCCAGGTGGCGGTGTACGGCTCGAGCGATCCGCGCCACACGCCGCCGCTGTCGCAGGCAGCGAGTATCATGTGGCTGCAGCTGGAGTGCAGTCCGTGCTTCAAGCGCGAGTGTCCGCTGGGCCACCTGCGCTGCCTGAAAGACATCGAACCGGAAATGGTGTTCGTCGAGCTGCGCAAGCTGCTGCACCGGCCCTGACCTCCCTGCCCTAGCCACGTCCATTGCCACCATGCCTCGCTTTGCCCGCCTGTTCGATTCCGCCGAAGACATCGTCGAAGCCTTCCGCGAAGCGCTGAAGCTGCGCGACGCCGAAGGCGCGCTGCGCCTGTGGCTGGACGAAGACTCGATCACCTGCGTGCTGCCCGACGGGCAGCGCCTGATCGGCCACGAACAGCTGCGCCAGGCATTCTCGCAACTGCTGGAAGAACAGCCGGTGCTGGTCGACGCGATCGAAACCAGCAGCCACGCGTCGATGGCCGTGTCGATCTTCGATGTGACCGAGGCACTGCGCTTCGGCAGCGACCGCGTCGAGGCCGACCTGTACGTGCACACCACCTACGTGCTGATGCAGAACCACGAAGGCTGGCGCCTGGCCCATATCCACTGCAGCCCGGCCAACGCGGTGCAGGTGGCCGCCGTGGCCGCCACGCCGGGCCAGGCGCTGCACTGAAATCCGCGGCCGCGCAGCGGCCCGCCGCAACACCAGGCCGGCATGACGCAGCTTCCGCACCACCGACTGCCCTACGCCATCCAGGCGGATCCCGCCGCCGCGCACGGCTACGGCGAAGGCGTGCCGATGCCGTGGTGGCTGCGCGGCGGCCACGCGCAGACCATCATCCCCGCGCGCTTCACGCGCCGCCCGCCGCGCGTCAGTTTTCGCCGCGAACGCTGGGCCACGCCCGACCAGGACTTCATCGACCTCGACTGGACCACCCACGCGGTGCTGCCGGATACGCCGCTGGTGGTGATGTTCCACGGGCTGGAGGGCGACTCCGGCAGCCACTACGCGCAGGCGCTGATGCATGCGCTGTCGCTGCGCGGCTGGCAGGGCGTGATCCCGCATTTCCGCGGCTGCTCGGGCGAACTCAACCTGGCGCCGCGCTTCTACCACTCCGGTGATTCGGCCGAGCTGCGCTGGGTACTGGAGCGCATGCGCCAGCACCACTGCGCCGGCGGGCGCAAGCTGCTGGTGGTGGGGATCTCGCTGGGCGGCAACGCCTTGCTGCGCATGCTGGGCGAAGACGGCAGCCGCGCCGGCCACGTGCATGCGGCCGCGGCGATCTCCGCGCCGCTGGACCTGGCCGCGGGCGGCGCGGCGCTGTCGGCCGGCTTCAACCTGGTCTACACGCGCATGTTCCTGCAGACGCTCAAGCGCAAGTCGCTGGCCAAGCTGGAACAGTTCCCGGGCCTGTTCGACCGCGACACCATGCTCGCCAGCCGCGACCTGTACGCGTTCGACAACGTCGTCACCGCGCCGCTGCACGGCTTTGCCGATACCGACGACTACTGGCGCCGCGCCGCCAGCAAACCCGTGCTGCGCGATATCGCCGTGCCCACGCTGGTGCTCAACGCGCGCAACGATCCCTTCCTGCCGGCCCGGCACCTGCCCGGCCCGGCCGACGCCAGCCCGCAGGTGTGGCTGGAGCAGCCCGAGCACGGCGGCCATGTCGGCTTCATGACGCCGCCCGCGGGCTGGCGCCGGCAACTGCCGCTGCAGGCGGACGGGCGCTTCGGCGGCCATATCGAATGGCTGCCGGCGCGGATCCTGCAATTCTTCGACAGCATGATGTAAGGCGGGCGCCCTACCCGGGCCCGCCGGGGAGACAGAGATGGACGACATCGTCAGGCAGGCCATGGCACGCTGGCCCAACGTGCCCAATGCCTATGGCTGGCTCGCGCTGGACCGCCGCGGCCAGTGGCGCCTGCGCAATGAGTACGCGCAGCAGCACGGGCTCTCGGGCGACCCCATCCGCCATGAGGCGCTGATCGGCTTTATCGAGCGCAACTACCAGTGCGACGAGCGCGGTTGCTGGTACTTCCAGAACGGCCCGCAGCGGGTCTTCGTGTCGCTGGGCTATGCGCCGTGGATCGTGCGGCTGCACCAGGGCGCGCTGCAGACCACCACCGGGCAGCCTTTCACGCTGCAGGGCTGCTTTGCCGACGAGCACGGCAACGTGGTGCTGGCGGGCAGCGTCGACGGCATGGCCGCGGGCACCGCGCCGGCGTTGCAGGCCGCGCTGCTGCACGACCACGACCTGGAGCAGTTCAGCGGCGCCAGCACCTGGCATGGCGAAGCCTGCGGCGCCGACCTCGGTGTGTTCCACCACGATGGCCGCGATATCCCGATCGAGCCGATTGCCGAGAGCGAGGTGCCCAAGCGCTTCGGCTTCGTGCGCCAGCCGGCGCCGCCGGCGGGCTGAGCCGCAAGCTCAGTTCGGCATGCCCTTGTTGTCCTGCTTGTCCTCGCGGTACTGGCGCTCCAGCTGGTGCAGGCGCGCATCGACCTCGGACAGCGTGTAGAAGTCGCCGTCGCCGGCCTTGCGCGCGATCTGCAGCTGTTCGATGGCGGCCTGGTAGGCGCCATCCATCGCGTACTTCTCGGCCAGCGCCTGGTGTTGCTGCAGGCGCTTGCCCTGGCCGGCGTAGGCGCGCGCCAGCATCTCCCACCATTCGCTGCGGCCGGTCTCCTGGCGCGTGCGCTCGCGCAGGAAGCGCACCGCTTCGTCATGGCGGCCGGAGCCGATCAGGGTCTCGGCGTAGGCCACCGCCACCGCGTGCGACAGCGGGAAGGCCTTCATCGAAGCGCCGGCCTGCGCCAGCGCCTCGGGCACGCGGCCCTGCGCGCGCGCCAGTTCCACCGCCATCACGTCGAGCATCGGGCTGCCCGAGCTGGCGCCGGGGATATTGCCGTACAGGCGGCGGGCCTCGGCCAGTTCCTGTTCGGCGGCCGGATAGCGGCGCAGGCGCTGCTCGACGAAGGCCAGCGCATAGTGCACCGCCGGCGCGCGCAGCGTCGACGCCCCGCTCAGTTGCGTGCGCAGCGCGGCGCGCAGGTTCTGCAGGTCGCTCGGCGACGCTTCCTGGATCACGCGCGCGCGCATCCGTGCGAACTCGTACTCGGGCGTGTTCGGCACCTTGCGCTGGCTGGCATGGCTGACACGGTCCTGCATGTCGGCGATGCGCTCGGAAGTCAGCGGGTGGGTGCGGACATAGGACGGCACCGAATTCTCGGCGGTGCCCGAAGCGCGCTGCAGCCGCATGAAGAAATCCGGCATGCCCTGCGGATCGAAGCCCGCCGCGGTCAGGATCTGGAACCCGACCCGGTCGGCCTCGCGCTCCGCGCCGCGCGAGAACGACAGCTGGTTGGCGATGGCGGCGCCCTGCCCGCCCATCGCCAGCGCCGCCGCCGCATCCGGGCTGCGCGTCGCCGCCAGCCCGGCCAGCACCATCGACGCCAGCGCAATCCACATCGACTGGTCCTGCTGGGTGATGCCGCGCGCGATATGCCGCTGCATCACGTGGCCGATTTCATGGCCCAGCACCGAGGCCAGCTCGGATTCGGTATCGGACTGCACCAGCAGCCCGGTATGCACGCCGATATAGCCGCCCGGCAGCGCAAAGGCGTTGATGCTGCGGTCGCGCACCGCGAACAGGTCGAAGCCGGTGGCGAAGGTGCCCGCGCCGGTCGAGCCCGAGATGTTCTGGCGCCGCGCCGCCTGCACCAGCCGGTAGCCGAGCGCGTTCAGGTAATCGGACAGCAGCGGATCGGGCACGTACAGCGGGTCGCGCCGGATATCGCGCATGATGCGGTCGCCCAGCCGCTTTTCCATGTCGGGCGACAGCGATGCGGTGGACGGGTCGCCGAGATCCGGCAGCTGCACCCCGCCCGCTTCCACCACCGCGTTGTTGCTGCGCAGGCCGAACTCCGATTTCTGGCCCGCCTTCACGCTGCGGTTCAGGTTGTCGTAGACCTGGTCGGCGGCCTCGGACGATGTGACCGGGGTGGCGGGCGCCGGCGCGCGCGGCGCAGCCATCGGCGTCGCTGGCGCCGCGGGCGGGCGCGGCGTACCCTGGGGCCAGGCCGGGGCCGCGAAGGTCAGCGCCAGCAGCGCCGCCAGCGGCCGCCGCCACGGCGACCACGCGACGTCCGCGCGGCATTGGCTGTCGGCGCCGCGATGTGACGCGGAACCGGCAGGAACAGCATCTGCCACGGCGCCACGGCCGCGTGCGGCAGACCTGCGAAGCGATGGGTGTTTTGGCATGTTGCTATGATAGCGGCCTCCCGTGGCCGTTCCCATCGGACCCGTCTGGCGACGCTTGCCGCCGGCACCGGCGGCCCCATGCACGCACTCCGAAGCTCTCGATCATGACCCAGCTCACCCATTTCGACACCGCCGGACAAGCCCACATGGTCGACGTCGGCGACAAGGCCAGCACCCATCGCGTCGCGGTGGCCACCGGCACCATCACCATGCAGCCCGCCACCTTCGCGCTGGTGCGCGACGGCAGCGCAAAAAAGGGCGACGTGATCGGCATCGCCCGCGTGGCGGCAATCATGGCCACCAAGCGTACCGCCGACCTGATTCCGCTGTGCCACCCGATCGGCCTGACCAAGGTCGCGGTCGAGTTCGCGCTGGACGAACCCACGGCCACCGTCGCCTGCACCGTGCGCACCGAGACCCGCGGCCGGACCGGCGTGGAAATGGAGGCGCTGACCGGCGTGCAGGTCGCGCTGCTGACGATCTACGACATGTGCAAGGCGGTGGACCGGGGCATGGTGATCGGCAATGTGAAGCTGCTGGAAAAGCATGGCGGCAAGTCCGGGGATTGGGTGGCCGCGGGTTGATCGCTACCTTCGCTGCACCACGTACGTGACGCGCGCAGTACGCGGTGCAAGCGCGGGCCCGGCCTCGAATTACGCCAGATTCGTTCCCCGGTAATAAAGGTAACGCCGCATTTCCAGGCGCGTCTTCCCCGCCATCTGCGCGCGACAATTTGGTATTCAATATGATTGCGGGCCGCCAGCGATTGCGGCCGGCTGACCCTGTCCGCGCGCGCGGGGATGAGGTGAATACCATGAACGGGCGCATGCTCTGCCAGATCGCCCTGGCACTCGCGGCCACGGCCGCCAGCGGCGCCGCCCTTGCCGGGCGGGCCGATCTCAACGATGCCGCGTGGCACGGCGGCGATCTGCGCGACGGCATGGTGAAGACGCGCACCAGTGTAGGCGTCGGCATCTATCTCGGGCCCGGCGCGTTCTACGGCGGTTATCCCTATTACTACCCCGCTCCGTATTACTACCCGCCGCCCGTGGTGGCGGTGCCCGCGGCGCCGCCGCAGTACATCGAGCAAGGCCCGAACGGCCCGGTGCCGGCCCCCGGCCCCGACGGCGTGATGCCGCAGCAGGGCTGGTGGTACCACTGCAGCCAGCCTGAAGGCTACTACCCCTACGTGGCGTCGTGCCCCGGCGGCTGGCAGCGCGTACCGGCACAGCCGCCGGCCAATTCCTGATGCGGGGTGACACCATGCATGCCCTGATCCGGGCCACGCTGGCCGTGGCCACTCTCGCCCTCGGCGCCTGCGCCGTGCTTCCCTCCGGACCCAGCGTGATGGCGCTGCCCGGTACCGGCAAGAACTTCGACCAGTTCCGCGCCGACGACTACAACTGCCGGCAATTCGCCTTCGGGCGAGTCGGCGGCGTGTCTTCGGCACAGGCGGCCAACAATGCCGCGCTCGGCAGCGCCGCGGTCGGCACCGCGCTGGGTGCCGCCGCTGGCGCGGCTTTCAATGGTGGATCGGGTGCCGCGGTGGGCGCGGGCATCGGCCTGTTGACAGGCGCTGCGGTCGGCGCCGGCAATGCGCAGTACGCGGGCTATGGCACGCAGCAGCAATACGACGCCGCCTACGTGCAGTGCATGTACGCCAGCGGCAATCGCGTGCCCGTGCCGGGGCGCGTGGCCGCAGTGCCTGCTCCGGCGCCGCGGTACTACTATCCGCCGCCACCGCCGCCGGTCTACTACAGCCCGTACCCGTACTACTAGGTCAGTCCCGGCCCAGTTCCGCAAGCCGCCGCGAGCGATCGATCGCCCAGCCGCAGAACGCCTGCGGGCGCTCGCCCGCCGCCACGCCGCGGCACGCCTGCGCGATGGTCGCGTACTGGGCGGCCTCGTCGCCCAGGTAATACCAGCGCAGGCGCTCCATCCACTGCCGGCCTTGCGCGGCATCGCCCGTCAGCGCCAGCAGCCATGCCGTGCGCGCGATCATGGTCGGCGTCGGCAGCAGGTGCACCGCGGCGACATGCGCGGGCAGCAGCGCCGCCGCATTCTCCGGCGTGATCGCGGCCTGCCCCGCCGCATCGGCCTGGGCATGCTGGCGGAACCAGAAGCGCGGCATCGGCAGGAGCTCGCGGCCTTCGCTGCTGGCATACTCGCGTGCCTCTGCGCGGCGATAGTCGTGCCACATGGTGCCCAGCACCACCGCTGCCACCGCGACGAACGCCAGCGCCAGCCCCCGCGCCACCGCCAACGGCACGCGCCAGCGCCCGAAGCCCGACGGCTCCAGCCACCCCAGCATGAAGCAGAACGGCAGGAAGAAATACAGGTAATGCAGCGGATATTCCAGCATCGAATGCGCGCACAGCATTGCCAGCCAGGTCAGCACCAGCACGGTCTGCGTGCGCTCCTCGCCATCGCCATGCCACAGACGCACCCGCACCACGCGCCACAGCCACGCCAGCAGGATCACGCCGACGCCGACGGTACCGACGATGCCGGTCTTGGCCAGCAGATCGAGAATCGCGTTATGCGCATGCAGGGACATCTCGACCTTCACGCCGACCTGGTCGAGCTGCTGGAACTGCGCCCAGCCGAACTCGCCCCAGCCCACGCCGAACCACGGGTGGGCGCGGAACATGGCAATGGCATGCGCCCACAGCGCGCCGCGCGCTGAGATCTGGTCTTCGGCTTCGAGTTGGGCGACGGTGTCGAACAGGCGCCAGTCGAAGGCCTGCCCTGCTGCCTTGATGGCGGGTTGCAGGACCAGCAGCATGGCCACCATGGCGATGGCAGCGACGACCAGTCCGACCGGGCGCTGCATCGGATCCGGGCCGCGGCGATCGCCACGCGCCAGCCATGCCGCAACCAACGCGTAGCACGCGGCGAGGCCCACATGCAGCACGCCGGTGCGCGAGCCGGACAGCACGATGCCGCTTTCGAGCAAGGCCACCGCGGCCAGCCACATCGGAAAGCGGAGGCGACCACGCGAGGCCAGCCATACCGACGCGACCAGTGCCAGGCCGTGTACCGTGGCCTGGTGGTTGGGCTGGTTCAGGTTGCCCCAGAGGCGGCGGTTGGTGTCGTAGAAATAGGTAGAGACGAGGCCGAAGGAGCGGGGTTCGAGGTGGAACAGCTGGACCCATTGCGAAACGGTGCCTAGCAGGCCGGCAACCAGCAGCGCAACGGCAAGGGCGTCGCCAGTATCCGATTCGCTGCCCGCCTGCGTGCGGCGATACCACCATGCGGCAGATGCCACGGCGGCACCGAGCAGTAATGTAAGGACTGTCATCAAGCGGCTGCCGGAGACGTCGGCGTGTCCGAGGCTCGCGAAGATCAGGCTGACGATGACGAGCCAGAGGAATAGCAGCGCGATTGACGGCAGCGACGCGGATGGTGCGGCTGTCGCCGTAACCGGGCTGCGTATCGCATGAAAAGCGACGGCGGCGATCATGGCAATGCCGCATAGCGCGGCGGCCCATTCGCCGTAGAACGTCGCTAGCGGCAGCGTGTGCCGGGAGACCAGCAGCGGGATGACGATTGCTGCGATGAGAACAGCCGACGAGAAGTTTGGCCGGGACGGCGGCATTGCGGCGCCTGGGTTGGGGAAAGGCGCATGATAGCTTGGGGGCTGGGCAAAGAAAAAGCGCCCGAAGGCGCTTTCCCGTTGCTGAGTGTTCAGTTTCAGCCAAACAATTATACGCCGCCGATAACGGCCCGCCCACAGCCAGCCGTTGCAGAAGCGATTGCCCACGTAATCGCGCTCTGCCCAGCCACGAGTCCCGGTGTCACCGTCACGACACAGCCGCCAAGCGGCGCGCCGCCAGTGACGGTGATAACACCATCGGTAATCGAAGTCAGCACGGCGTTTGCGGGCATGTTCACGTCTGCAATCGCCGGGACCGGAGCCGTACCAGCATCGCAATTCGCGAGCGCCCCGGCATTTTCTTGAGTACACATGCCAATTGCCGTCTTCACACTTGCCAGTCCGGAGTACACCGACGCCCACCGGCTACGCGTCACATAGTCCTGATACTGCGGAATCGCAATCGCCGCCAAGATACCAATGATCGCCACCACGATCATCAGTTCGATCAGCGTAAAACCCTTCTGAACCCGACGGCCCAGCTTCTTCAGTTGTTGTACCCGTTGCATAATTTGACCCCTCGAAGAGATTTTGGTTAAGCGTTGCACGTCTTCGGTTGCGTGACGCGGGGACGATTGAGCAGCAAGTGTGCCAGCGGCATCCCCCATCGGTAGGGGGTGAAAAGCGACAAATTTCGTCACCCGCCAGGGGAAAGCTCGCCGATTGCGCCAAAAATTGTCACCTGAGACCGCTGCCTCAGGCCAGCGCGACAAAAAGTGCGATCACTCACATGAGTTAGTTGGCACGGGCACCGACAGATGCCGCACCGTGGCCAACGAAAAAGGGCGGCCACATGGCCGCCCTTCGCATCAGTCAGATCGCCGTCAGGCCGTCTTTGCCGACCGGCGGCTGAGCAGCTTGCCGATGATCACCACCAGGATCGCCCCGGCGGCGCCGAACACCAGGTGGGCGTGCGGCACGTGGACTTCGAACCAGGCGGCGTCGACCGGGTCGCTGACCAGCATTTCGCCGGCGAGGTAGCCGAGCAGTGCGGCGCCCAGCACGATGATGACCGGGAAGCGCTCCATCACCTTGAGCAGGATGGTGCTGCCGAACACGATCAGCGGGATCGACAGGCCCAGGCCCACGATCAGCAGCAGCAGCTGGCTGCCTTCCGGCCCCTTCTGCGCGGCGGCGGCCACGGCGACCACGTTGTCCAGCGACATCACCAGGTCGGCGATCAGGATGGTGCGGATGGCGGCCCAGATATTGTCCTTGGCATCATGGCCGTCTTCGTCGTCCTCGCCGGTCAGCAGCTGCACGCCGATGTAGACCAGCAGCACGGCGCCGATGATCTTCAGGTACGGCAGGCTCAGCAGCTTGACCGCGGCCACGGTCAGCACCACGCGCATGATGATGGCGGCGGCGCTGCCCCAGAAGATGGCCTTCTTCTGCTGGGCGGGCGGCAGGTTGCGCGAGGCGAGCGCGATCACCACCGCGTTGTCGCCGGACAGGACGATATTGGTCAGGATGATCGATCCCAACGCAATCCAGAAAGTGGTGGAAGACAGCAGTTCCACGGGGAGGCTCCTCGAGTTCTATGTGGTGGTGCGCCCCGTCATCTGACGGGATTTCGGATGTCTGACAGCGCAGACATGACTGTTTAACCGATGAACCTTTCGATTACATTTCAATCTTGTAATGTTCAGGGTCAAGATGGCGCCCGAATCACTCCCCGGAAACGACAATGCCCCCGCCGGAGCGGGGGCATTGCAGCAGCAAACGATCCCGCCGCAGCGGGAAAGGCGGCCAGGGCTTACAGCATTGCCTTCAGCAAGCGGCCCATTTCCGACGGGTTCTTGGTCACCTTGATGCCGCAGGCTTCCATGATTTCCAGCTTGGCCTGGGCGGTGTCGGCACCGCCCGAGATCAGCGCGCCGGCGTGGCCCATGCGCTTGCCCGGAGGCGCGGTCACGCCAGCGATGAAGCCGACCACCGGCTTCTTCATGTTGTCCTTGATCCAGTGGGCGGCGTTGGCCTCGTCGGGGCCGCCGATCTCACCGATCATGACCACGGCGTCCGTGTCCGGATCGTCGTTGAACATCTTCATCACGTCGATGTGCTTCAGGCCGTTGATGGGGTCGCCACCAATGCCGACGGCCGACGACTGGCCCAGGCCCAGCGCGGTCAGCTGGCCCACGGCTTCGTACGTCAGCGTGCCCGAGCGCGACACCACGCCGATGCGGCCCTTGCGGTGGATGTGGCCCGGCATGATGCCGATCTTGATTTCGTCCGGCGTGATCAGGCCCGGGCAGTTCGGTCCCAGCAGCAGGGTCTTCTTGTTCTCGCGGCGCATGCGGTCCTTGACTTCCATCATGTCGCGCACGGGGATGCCTTCGGTGATGCAGACCACCAGGTCCAGGTCGGCGTCAACGGCTTCCCAGATCGCGGCGGCGGCGCCTGCGGGCGGCACGTAGATGACCGACACGGTGGCGCCGGTCTGGGCCTTGGCGTCCTTGACGCTGGCGTAGATGGGAATGCCTTCGAAGTCTTCGCCGGCCTTCTTCGGGTTCACGCCGGCGACGAAGGCGTTCTTGCCGTTGGCATAGTCGCGGCAGCCACGGGTGTGGAACTGGCCGGTCTTGCCGGTGATGCCCTGGGTGATGACTTTGGTGTCTTTGTTGATCAGAATCGACATGCTTTCGTCCTTTGCTTGACTCTGGCAGCGCGGGCAAAGGCCACGCGCGCTGCCGAAGTTCGCTTGTATTGGGTAACGGCGCCTCGGCTTACTTGCCGGCGGCGGCAGCCACGACCTTCTGGGCGGCTTCTTCCATCGTGTCGGCCGAGATGATCGGCAGGCCCGAGTCAGCCAGCATCTTGCGGCCCAGCTCTTCGTTGGTGCCCTTCATGCGCACGACCAGCGGCACGTTCAGCGACACGGCCTTCGAGGCCGAGATCACGCCTTCGGCGATCACGTCGCAACGCATGATGCCGCCGAAGATGTTGACCAGGATGGCCTGCACGTTCGGGTTCTTCAGCATCAGCTTGAAGGCTTCGGTCACCTTCTCGGTGGTGGCGCCGCCGCCCACGTCGAGGAAGTTGGCCGGCTCGCCGCCGAACAGCTTGATGGTGTCCATGGTGGCCATGGCCAGGCCGGCGCCGTTCACCAGGCAGCCGATGTTGCCGTCCAGCGAGATATAGGCCAGGTCGAACTTCGAGGCTTCGATTTCGTTGGCGTCTTCTTCATCCAGGTCGCGGTAGGCGACGATTTCCGGGTGACGGAACAGCGCGTTCGAGTCGAAGTTGAACTTGGCGTCCAGCGCGATGACCTTGCCGTCGCCGGTCAGGATCAGCGGGTTGATTTCGGCCAGCGAAGCGTCGGTTTCATAGAACGCCTTGTACAGGCCTTGCAGGGCCTGGCGGGCTTGCGCCACGCTCGCGTCGGGCACGCCGATCTTGCGGGCGATGTCGTCGGCGTCGGCGTCGGTCAGGCCGGTCGACGGCTCGATGATCAGCGTGTGGATCTTCTCCGGGGTCTGGGCGGCGACTTCCTCGATGTCCATGCCGCCTTCGCTCGACGCCATCAGCGCGATCTTCTGCGACACGCGGTCCACCACCAGCGAAACGTACAGTTCCTTCTTGATGTCGGCGCCTTCTTCGATCAGCAGGCGGTTGACCTTCTTGCCTTCCGGACCGGTCTGGTGCGTGACCAGTTGCATGCCCAGGATGTTGGACGCGTAGGTCTTGACCTCGTCCATGCTCTTGGCAACCTTGACGCCGCCGCCCTTGCCGCGGCCACCCGCGTGGATCTGCGCCTTGACAACCCACACCGGGCCGCCGAGCTGTTCTGCGGCCTTCAGGGCCTCGTCAACCGAGAACGCGGGGATGCCGCGCGGAACCGGCACATTGTATTTGCGCAGGATTTCCTTGCCTTGATACTCATGGATATTCATGCGTGTTTCCTTTCGGGTAGGCGTAAAAGGGTGAAGGGAAGAATCTGAAAAAGAAGACGAACTCTCTCGTCGGGCTGGCCGATCCTGGGAATCAGCCGGAGGTGCCGGTCGGCCGGTCGGCCGGGACAGCGTCGTTGCCGTCGATTGCGTGACCACCGCGGTCGCCATTGGCCGCGGGCTGCTGCGCCTGAGGCGCGGATGCGACGGCAGGCGCGGCCTCGGCCCGTACCTTGGGCGTCGGCTGGTGACCATACCAGCGCGGGTAAAACTGACGAACCACCTCGCCGTCGAAACGCAGGGCGTGGCAGCCGTGCAACTGATAGGGCGGCTCCGGATTCGGATCGTCCTCGCCGTTGTCGCGGATACTGATGACCTCGCCGGCAAAGGCCTGGATCGCGGTGCTGGGCAGCACGCCGGCGGCTTCGGTCAGGTGCGAGCAGCCATGGATCCCGCCCAGGCGCTCGCGCACGGCCTTGCGGAAGCCCTTGCGCAGGTTCAGCCCGATCAGCTTGCGGTAGGCCGGGCCGATGGTGTCGCACTGCGACGGATACGGCACCCAGTCGGAACACGCCTCGGCATCCAGCACCGTCATGGCCTCGTCGATGGTGATGCGCAGCCACAGGTCGTGCAGCGGCTGGCCTTGCGGGCGGATGCGGTCGCCGGCCAGTTCGATATCACGGGGCTTGGTGTCGGTCAGGCGCACTTCGATGTCCCACAGGCCGTCCTCTCTCTGGTACGCCTCGGCCGTAATGGCGCGACGGTGACGCAGGGAGCGGTTGACGGGCTGGGACAGAGGCATGGCCAGGCAGGGAAACGGACGAGAATACGGAAGAGACGGAGGCTACGGGGAATCCGGGGGCTGGGGCACCGTGGTGCCGCGGCACCGAAATAACCCGGGGAGTTTAACATGCCATGCCGCGTTGGCCGGGAACATCCTTGTGCGGCAACTGTCGCGCCCGGATTGTCGGCCGACCATGATGGCGCGGCAGGCCGGGGGGCATTGCCGCAATGCACCAGCAGGCACCGGCTTCCTGGCCAGGGCTGGAACGGGGTGCCGGCATTGCGGGATGCCGCAACGCAGCGAAATACACATGACGGCAGCGCAGGTAATCGCGCCCTGGCCGCTGCGCCACGCGCGCTCAATCCCCGTCGCCGTAGTCCTCTTCCTGGTCCGCGCCCTGGATGATCTTGCCGACCACCGCACGCGAAAAACCGCGCGCCACCATGAAGCGGATCTGCTTGGCGCGCGCCTCGGGCGTATCGGGCGGCGTGCCGAAGCGCTTGCGCCAGACCTCGCGCGCACGCTCGGTTTCGGTGGCGCGCAGGCGCTGCTGCAGTTCGCCCAATTGCTCGCTGCCCAGCTTGTGGGTCTTGGCTTCCTGCATCACGCGCGCGGTGCCGTAGCGGGCGCCGCGGCGATGCACCAGGCTGTCGGCGAAGCGCTGGTTCGACAGCCAGTTCTCGCGCTCCAGCGCGTCCAGCAATTGTTCCAGCTGCTCGGGCGACTCGGCATGGGGCGCCAGCTTGCGCGCCAGTTCCGCGCGGCTGTGTTCGCGGCGCGACAGGTAGCCGACGGCGCGGGCCTTCAGCGACAGCGGGGGACGGGTTGCCATGGATGACCGGGATCAGCGAAGGGAAGGCGGGGCTTGCGGGCCAAGCAAAAAGGCCGGGGCATCGGCGATGCCCCGGCCTTCCGGATGGCGCAGTGGCGCCGGCGCGGTCAGCCTTCGACCGTTGCCGCCGCGGCTGCGGCCGTGGGGTTCATCGCCACCACGCCCAGCGCCGCGCGCACCTTGTTTTCGATCTCGTCGGCGATATCGGGGTTCTCGCGCAGGTATTCGCGGGCGTTGTCCTTGCCCTGGCCGATCTTCTCGCCGTTGTAGCTGTACCAGGCGCCCGACTTCTCGACGATCTTGGCGTCCACGCCCAGGTCGATGATCTCGCCCTGGCGCGAGATGCCCTGGCCGTAGAGGATGTCGAAGAACGCTTCGCGGAACGGCGGCGATACCTTGTTCTTGACCACCTTGACCTTGGTCTCGTTGCCGATCACGTCGTCGCCCTTCTTGATCGAGCCGATGCGGCGGATATCCAGGCGCACCGAGGCGTAGAACTTCAGCGCATTGCCGCCGGTGGTGGTTTCGGGCGAGCCGAACATCACGCCGATCTTCATGCGGATCTGGTTGATGAAGATCACCAGGCAGTTGGTGCGCTTGATGGTGCCGGTCAGCTTGCGCAGCGCCTGGCTCATCAGGCGGGCCTGCAGGCCGGGCAGCGAATCACCCATTTCGCCTTCGATTTCGGCCTTGGGCACCAGCGCGGCGACCGAGTCGATCACGATCAGGTCGATCGAGCCCGAGCGCACCAGCGCGTCGGTGATTTCCAGCGCCTGCTCGCCGGTGTCGGGCTGCGAGATCAGCAGGTCGCCGACGCTGACGCCGAGCTTGGAGGCGTAGTTGACGTCCAGCGCGTGCTCGGCATCGATAAAGGCGCAGGTGCCGCCCAGCTTCTGCATCTCGGCCACGACCTGCAGCGTCAGCGTGGTCTTGCCCGAGGATTCGGGACCGTAGATCTCGACCACGCGGCCGCGCGGCAGACCACCGACGCCAAGCGCGATGTCCAGGCCGAGCGAACCGGTGGAAACCACCTGGATGTCCTTTTCGACCTCGCCGTCGCCCAGGCGCATGATCGAGCCCTTGCCGAACTGCTTCTCGATCTGGGAGAGCGCGGCGGCAAGCGCCTTTTGCTTCTCGGCGCTCACGCCGGCACCTGCCTTCTTGTCGTCCATGGTCGTCCTTGAGTCAATGGTGTATAAATAGGCCGCATGTGGCGCGGCACCGGCATTTGCCGGCATCGGCGCCGGCCCGGCTGTCTGCGCGGCCGCACTCCAGGGGGTCTCCCCGGGCGGCCCCAGCGGAACGTGCGGGTACTGTATAAAAAAACAGTATGCTTGGCAAGCCCCTTCGCGCCCCCGCGCCCCTTGCGCACGGGTGCCGGCTATGCCGGCCAGGGTGGAGACAACCATGCGCATTCTGATCGCCGAAGACGACGACGTGCTGGCCGACGGCCTGACACGCTCGCTACGCCACTCGGGCTACGCCGTCGACCATGTCGCCAACGGCCTGGAAGCCGATTCGGCGCTGTCGACCCAGACCTTCGACCTGCTGATCCTCGACCTGGGCCTGCCGCGCATGAGCGGGCTGGAGGTGCTCAAGCGCCTGCGCGCGCGCGGCGCGATGCTGCCGGTGCTGATCCTGACCGCCGCCGACAGCGTCGACGAGCGCGTCAAGGGCCTGGACCTGGGCGCCGACGACTACATGGCCAAGCCCTTCGCGCTGTCGGAACTGGAAGCGCGCGTGCGCGCGCTGGTGCGGCGCGGCGCCGGCGGCGGCGCCACGCTGATGCGGCACGGGCCGCTCGCCTACGACCAGGTCGGGCGCATCGCTTACCTGAACGACCAGATGCTGGACCTGTCGGCGCGCGAGATCGGACTGCTGGAAATCCTGCTCACGCGCAGCGGCCGCCTGGTATCGAAGGAACAACTGGTGGACCACCTGTGCGAATGGGGCGAGGAAGTCAGCAACAACGCCATCGAGGTCTATGTGCACCGCCTGCGCAAGAAGATCGAGGTGGGTGGCATCCGCATCGCCACCGTGCGCGGGCTGGGCTACTGCCTGGAAAAATTCCAGCCGGCGGTGGCGACGCCGCATTGATCCCAACCACCGCAGGCCATGCGACTGACCTGAGCGCAACCTCGCCGACATGAGCCTGCTGCGACTGCCGTGGCGCCGCGTGCCCCGCGCCGCGCCACCCCCGCCCTCCCCCTCTTCCACCCCGGACGCCACCGACCAGGACCTGGCCGACGCGCTGCCGCACCTGGAAGAAAGCACCGCCCACCCCGCGCCGCGCTCGCTGTTCGGCGAGATCCTCGACTGGATGCTGGCACCGTTGCTGCTGCTCTGGCCGATGAGCATCGCCGTGACCTACCTGGTGGCCAAGTCGATCGCCAACGGCCCCTTCGACCGCGCGCTGGAAGCCAGCGCCATCGTGCTGTCGCAGCAGGTGCGCGAGGTCAACGGCCGCGTCACGCTGCAGCTGCCGCTGTCGGCGCGCGAGATCCTGCGCGCCGACGAGACCGACAACATCTACTACCAGGTGGTCGGCAAGCGCGGCGAGTACATCGCCGGCGACCAGGACCTGCCGCTGCCGTCCGAGGACAACCAGGGCCACGCCGGGCTGGTGTCGCTGCGCGATGACCGCGTCGCCGGCAACGACGTGCGCGTGGCCTATACGTATATCGAGCTGAAGCAGGTCAGCGGCACCCAGCCGGTGCTGGTGCAGGTGGCCGAAACCCTGGACAAGCGCGCGCGGCTGGCCAACGAGATCATCAAGGGCGTGATCCTGCCGCAGTTCGTGATCCTGCCGCTGGCGGTGGTGCTGGTGTGGTTCGGGCTGTCGCGCGGGCTGGCGCCGCTGACCGCGATCCAGCAGCGCATCCGCGCGCGCAACCCCGGCGATACCAGCCCCATCGACGAGCGCGCCGCGCCGCAGGAGATCACGCCGCTGGTGGGCTCGTTCAACGACCTGCTGGCGCGGCTGGACCAGTCGGTGCAGACCCAGAAGCGCTTTATCGCCGATGCCGCGCACCAGATGAAGACCCCGCTGGCGGGCCTGCGCATGCAGGCCGAACTGGCGCAGCGCGAGCAGTCGCCCGAGGAACTGCGGCGCTCGCTGGCGCAGATCGCGGGCAGCTCGGAACGCACCGCGCACCTGGTCACGCAGCTGCTGTCGCTGGCGCGCATGGAAAACCTGGCCGGCACCGGCGGCATGGCCGCGCTGGACCTGTCGGCGCTGGCGCGCGAGGTGGTCAAGGACTGGCTGCCGCAGGCCTGGGCGCGCGACATCGACCTGGGCCTGGACGCAGACGACCATCCGGTGATGGTCCAGGGCAACCGCCTGATGCTGACCGAGATGCTGAACAACCTGCTCGACAATGCCATCCGCTACACCCCGCGCGGCGGCCGTGCCACGGTGCGGGTCAGCGCCGATGCCTTCGAACCGTTCGCCTACCTGGACGTGGAAGACACCGGCCCGGGCATTGCGCCGTCCGAGCGCGACCGCGTGATGGAGCGTTTCTACCGGGTGCTCGGCACCAACACCGAAGGCAGCGGCCTGGGCCTGGCGATTGTGCGCGAAATCGTGCAGCAGCACGGCGGCGACGTCCAGATCTCGGACCACGTCTATCAGCAATCGCCACGGCTGGCCGGCGCGCATTTCCGCGTGACGCTGCGCCGCCCTGAGAGCTTTCCGCCCGCATGAACGACACCCCTGCCCCCGGCAGCGCCGAAGCGCGCCATCGCCTCGCCTGGCGCCGCAACCTGCGCTGGATCGGCGGCCTGCTCGCGGTCTGGTTCACGGTCACCTTCGTGGTGGCGTGGTTTGCACGCGACCTGCGCTTCGATTTCTTTGGCTGGCCGTTCTCGTTCTGGGTCGGTGCGCAGGGCGCGCTGGTGGTCTATGTACTGATGGCCGCGCTCTATGCCTGGCGCATGAACCACGGCGACGCCGAGGCCGAAGCCGACAGCGCCGCGGCACCGCCGGCGGCAACGCCGTCGCAAGGCGCGTCGCGCGGGCCGGGCGCGGATGCTGCATAGCCGCACGCCGGCAACACGCATCGCGGCGCGCAACGGATGCGCCAACTCTCTGCAGCGCAACATCGGGAGCCGCGCCCGCGGCTAGCGTATACCCCGACGCCTTTTGCCGCTGGTGCGCCGGAATCTGTCAGACCGCAGTAAGTTTCGCCAACCACAATCCTCTGCAACTCTGGGCATGGGCCAGCCGCGCGGTGCTTCCCGCGCGCCACGTCCGCCCGAGATCCATTCCAGACGGAGGAGACAACATGGCAAACGTGCAAAACGTTGCGGTGCCCGGAGGGGGCGCGCAGAACGCACCGATGACTGCCGAAGAGCGCAAGGTGATCTTTGCCTCGTCGCTGGGCACGGTGTTCGAGTGGTACGACTTTTATCTGTATGGCTCGCTGGCGGCGATCATCGCCAAGCAGTTCTTTGCCGGGCTGGACCCGACCTCGGCCTTCATCTTCGCGCTGCTCGCGTTTGCCGCCGGCTTTATCGTGCGGCCGTTCGGCGCGCTGGTGTTCGGCCGCCTGGGCGACATGATCGGGCGCAAGTACACCTTCCTGGTGACGATCCTGATCATGGGCGTGTCGACCTTCATCGTCGGCCTGCTGCCCGGCTACGCCACCATCGGCTGGGCCGCGCCGATCATCCTGATCGCGCTGCGCATGCTGCAGGGCCTGGCGCTCGGCGGCGAGTACGGCGGTGCCGCCACCTACGTGGCCGAACACGCCCCGCACGGCAAGCGCGGCGCCTACACCTCGTGGATCCAGACCACCGCCACGCTGGGCCTGTTCCTGTCGCTGATCGTGATCCTGCTGTGCCGCGAGCTGACCGGTCCCAACTTCGAGACCTGGGGCTGGCGCATCCCGTTCCTGCTGTCGATCCTGCTGCTGGGCGTGTCGGTGTATATCCGGCTGTCGATGAACGAATCGCCGGCGTTCCAGCGCATGAAGGCCGAGGGCAAGACCTCCAAGGCACCGCTGACCGAATCGTTCGGCCAATGGCGCAACCTGAAGATCGTGATCCTGGCGCTGCTGGGCCTGACCGCCGGCCAGGCCGTGGTCTGGTACACCGGCCAGTTCTACGCGCTGTTCTTCCTGACGCAGGTGCTCAAGGTCGATGCCAAGACGGCCAACCTGCTGATCGCCGGCGCACTGGTGATCGGCACGCCGTTCTTCATCTTCTTCGGCGCGCTGTCGGACAAGATCGGCCGCAAGTGGATCATCATGGCGGGCTGCGCGCTGGCCGTGCTGACCTACTTCCCGCTGTTCAAGGCGCTGACCCACTACGCCAACCCGGCGCTGGAGCGCGCGCAGCAAAGCGCCCAGATCGTGGTGACCGCGGATCCGAAGCAGTGCTCGTTCCAGGGCAGCCCGATCGCCCGCGAGATCGACTTCCGCAGTTCGTGCGATATCGCCAAGCGTACCCTGGCGCAGGCCTCGGCAAGCTATGAAGTGGTCGAGGCGCCGGCCGGCACCGTGGCCAGCGTCAAGATCGGCGACAAGGAGATCAAGGCCTTCGATGCCAAGGTGGTGAACGGCCACAGCTTCGACGACGCCAGCAAGCAGCAGATCGCGGCGTTCAAGAAGGAGGTGAGCGGTTCGATGGCCGCGGCGGGCTACCCCACCAAGGCCGATCCGGCGCAGATGAACACGATCATGGTGCTGGTGATCCTGGTCATCCTGGTGATCTACGTCACCATGGTGTACGGCCCGATTGCCGCCATGCTGGTGGAACTGTTCCCGACCCGCATCCGCTACACCTCGATGTCGCTGCCCTACCATATCGGCAACGGCTGGTTCGGCGGCCTGCTGCCCACCATCTCGTTCGCGCTGGTGGCCCAGAACGGCAACATCTACTACGGCCTCTGGTACCCGATCATCATCGCTGCCATCACCTTCGTGATCGGCGCGCTGTTCATCCGCGAGACCAAGGACGTGAACATCTACGCCAACGACTGAGCGGTCGTGCGGCACTGAACGAAACGGCAGGCCCACCGGCCTGCCGTTTTTTTGTACCGGGAAGCGCCGTGCAAAATCTTCGCCGGAAGGTGTTGACAGCTTCGAAAGCCCAGGTATAATCGCAGTCTTCGTTGGCGAATTAGCTCAGTCGGTTAGAGCGACGGAATCATAATCCGCAGGTCCGGGGTTCGAGTCCCTGATTCGCCACCATCTATTTGAAAAGCCGCGATCTCGCAAGAGATCGCGGCTTTTTGCTTTGGCGCGCGCCAGCGGCGTTCACCTCGATTCACATCGATGAACGCGGGCCACCCATCCCGGACGGCCCGCGGGCAATGCTTACCAGTAGCGCACGCGCCCGGTGTCGATATGCACGAACTGGTCGGTCTCGTAGTAGCCGACGCCGCCGCCCTGCAATGACTTGGCGGCATCGCGCAGGTCGGCCAGCGAAACGCCGGCCAGCCGGATGTCGATGGCCTTGCCGTCCATATGCAGGCTGTGCTTCGCCACCCCGCCGCCGCGCGAGTTGCGCAGGCGTGAATTGGTGGCCGGGCTGCGGTAGCCGGAAATGACCTGGAACGGCTGGTCGGTGCCCAGCTCGCGGCGGACCTGGAACAGCAGGTCGAACAACTGCGGGTCGATGGTGCCGACCTTGCCGGAGTAATGGTCGCGCAGGAAGCCGTTGAGCGTGGTCAGCGCCTCGGGCACGAAACGGTCGCCGACGGCGTAGACCAGCGACACGCGCTCGCCCGTGTGGGTGTGGTCGAACGCCAGCGTGCGGGCATCGGGCAGGCCCGCCAGCGCCTGGTTGGCGTGCAGGCTTGCCAGCGCGCGGCGCGGCGCCAGCGGCATCAGGCCGGCGGCGAGCGCCAGGGTTCCGGTGGTATGAAGAAAGCGGCGGCGTGCCTTGCGCGTCGCGTCAGTCATAGTACTTCCTCTGAATGTGCGTGGTGCGGCGCCCTAAGTGCCCTAATGGGGCCCTAATGGGGCCCTAATGGTCTTGGTGACCTTAGCGTATGACGCCGGAGGCGCTTGCAACAGCGCGTGGCTGGGGGCGCCCCGTGCGTTGCCGCAGCGCCTTGTCCAGCAGTTTGTCGTGACCGTAGATGTCAGGCAGGAAGGATACACGACCATCGGCGCGCGCGATGACCGTGCCGTAAGCCAGCACCACCGGCAACGGCTGCTGCAGGCGCACCGTGTTCGACTTGCCACGTGTCATTGCCTCGCGGATCCGGGTCTCGTTCCAGTCCGGCATATCGTGCAACACGAACTGCGCCAGCGCTACTGGGGCTTCCACGCGGATGCAGCCGTGGCTGAAGTCGCGCCGGTCGCGTTTGAACAGCTGCGGCGACGGCGTGTGGTGCAGGTAGATGTTCTCGTTGTTGGGAAACACGAACTTGATGTCGCCCAGCGCATTGAGCGGCCCGGGCCGCTGGCGGATGCGCAGGCTGCCGTTGAGCACCGCGTTCAGGTTTTCCTCGGACAGCGTGGTCACCGCCCTGCCATCGCTGCCGACGAATTCCAGCCCCTGCCGGTTGAAATAGCCCGGATCGCGGCGCAGCCGCGGCACGGTCTCGCGGCGCGCGATCGACGGCGGGATGTTCCAGTACGGGCTGAATTCGATATAGCGCATGTCCTCCTCGAACAGCGGCGTGCGCGTGTCGAGCGCCTTGCCGACGATGACCTTCATCTCCAGCTTGATGTCGAGCTTGCCGTCGCGCCATTCATAGGCGCGCAGCATGAACTCGGGCACGTTGACCACGATCATGCGAGGGCCGTCCAGCGGGGTCCAGCGCAGGCGCTCCATGGTCAGTTCGATCTGCCGCACGCGCTCGGCGATGGGCAGGTTCAGCTGCGCCAGCGTGGCCGCGCCGATCACGCCGTCGGCCTCCAGCCCATGGCGCGACTGGAAGGCCTTGACGCCGTCGACCAGCACGCCCTCGTAGCGCGCCGGCGGCAGCGTGCCGGCGGGCAGGTCGCCCAGCACCACCAGGCGCGCGGTCAGCGCGGCGGCGCCGGCCCAGGGCTGCCCCGGCGTCAGCTTGCTGGCCGGCAGCGGCGGCAGCGGCTGTTGCCACACCGGCTGCCTGGCGATGTCGCGATAGCGGGCCAGCGCCTGGCGCAGCGTGCCGTACAGCGGGAACGTCGGCGCCGCCTGGCGGATGGCATCGGGCAGGCGGTGCTGCGCCACGGCATCGCGCAGCCAGGTGGCGGCATCGAAAGGCCGCTCCGCCGGCGGCGCGAAATTGGCATGGACCGCGCGCGGGTTGATGCGGCCGCCGTGCAGGTCGGACAGCATCCGCTCCATGGCGGCGCTCAGCGCCGCATCCAGCCGGGCCGCGGCATCGGGTGGCAAGGCCGGGCCGTGGGTAGCCTGGGTCACGGCCTGGCGCAGGGCTTCGGCATCGTAGTCGCGCGGGTCGAGGCCATCGGCGGCCACTGCGGCCAGCGCATCCACCGCCTGGCGGGCTTCCGGCACCGGCCGGCCCTGCACGAACCACATGGGTTCGTTGGCAAAGGCGGGCATGGCAAGCCACGTGGCACAGGCAATGGCGACGGCGCCGAGGCAGCGCACGGCAGCATTCAGGGTCTGGGGCATCGGGCGGATAGCTCGGATTCGTCACAGATGCCAACAGTCTACCCGCGATGGGCGGCCGGCGCGGACCGGCTCGCCAGACCCGCCAGGCGCCCGTCACCACACCAGTTGATGACGTCGCGCGTAGTCGACCATCTCGACCAGCGAGCCCACGTGCAGCTTGGCCATGATATTGGCCTTGTGGGTGCTGACGGTCTTGCTGCTGATCAGCAGCTGCGCGGCAATCGACTTGTTGGAATGGCCGCGTGCCAGGTACTGGAGGATGGTGATCTCGCGGTTGCTCAGCCGCGGCAGGCCGGCCTGCTGCTGCTCGCCTAGCTGGCGCACGGTCTCCAGCGTCTGCAGCGGAAATACCAGGTAGCCGCTCAGCACGCCGCGCACGGCCTGCATCACTTCTTCAACCCCGCGCTGCTTGACCACGAAGCCGTGCGCGCCCGCGCGCAGGGCCCGCACAGGAGCCTGGGCGGTGTCGTTGCCGGACATGACCAGCAGCGGCACGCTGGGCAGCGTGGCCGTGACCCGCCGGACAAAGTCGATGCCGGGATTGCCGAAGCGTTCGACATCGACCAGCACCAGGCCGGGCCGGTGCTCGCGGGCGAGTCGAAACCCCTCCCGCACACCATCCGTTTCCAGGACCTCGTCCGCGTCGAATTCAGCGGCGAGTTCGGCGCACAGCAAGGAGCGGAACTTCGAGGGTTCGTCGACGATCAGCGCGGGTGGCAATTCAAGGCTCCTTAACAACTGGCGAGGGATTGGCCAGGCGGCTGGCTATGCCAAAGGTTAAGGGCCCTGAGTTGCCTTGATACGCCGAATTCTCACTGCACGGACGCAGCAGGTTCTGCACGAGAGTCAGGCTTTTCCTTCGATGACGCTGTGAGCGTCAAGTGCCTGCGGCGCCGGTCATTCCGTCCCGGCAGGCAGGAAGCGCGGCGCCGGTGCGGAGCGCGGCACCTCGCGCTCGCCGTGCTGGTACAGACGGTACGTGCCGCGCGCCTGGTTGTGCGGATGGCGCGCGGCCTCGTCCAGCGTCAGCACGCGCGCAAAGCACACGTCGGTGCCGCCCAGCACGGACTCCCAGTGCGTGCTGGGCCTGGCGGCAATGGTCGCGGCGATGCGCGCCTTCACCGTGGGCCACTGGGCGCGGTCGTATTGCGCGGCCGGGTCGATGTCGGTCAGTTCGAGGCGCTCGAGCAGTTCGCGGTAGAACTGCGGCTCCAGCGCGCCGAGGGTGATGGCGCGCCCGTCCGCGCACGGGAACACATCATAGAACGGCGAATCGTGGAACGGGCTCGGCTGCGGGCCGCCCAGCGTGCCGGCCGCGCGCGACACCTGCACCAGCGAGCCGAGCATGGCGACGATATCGGTGATGGCGGCATCGACCACGCAACCCTCGCCGCTGGCGCGCGCGCTGAGGATGGCGCTGGTGATGCCGAAGGCCAGCCCGAGCGCGCCGGTGGCATCGCCCATCACGGTGGGCGGCACCATCGGCAGGCTGCCTTCGCGCGCGGCCATCGACAGCAGGCCGGTCAGCGCGATGTAGTTGAGGTCATGGCCCGCGCTTTGCGACAGCGGGCCGGTCTGGCCCCAGCCGGTCATGCGGCCATAGACCAGGCGCGGATTACGGGCATGGCAGGCCTTGGGACCCAGGCCCAGGCGCTCCATCGCGCCGGGGCGCAGGCCCTCGATCAGCGCGTCGGCGCCGGCCACCAGGTCGAGCGCGGCCGCAACGTCCGCGGGCGTCTTCAGGTTCAGCTGCACCACGCGCTTGCCGTGCTCCAGCTCCATCTCGGCCGGCACCGCCTGCCCGCGCAGGATGCGCCGCGCATCGGGGGCCACCGGGCGGGTGACCAGCGTGACCTCGGCGCCGAGGCCGGCCAGCATGGCGCCGCACAAGGGACCGGGGCCGATGCCTTCGAATTCCACTACCTTGATACCGCGCAGGGGCTGCAGGTTGCGCTCACTCATGATGGTTGTCTCCGGATCGCCGCCTGCGCGCGCTGTGGCGCGAGGCGGCTTGCATTGGTGGTTTGGGATCGGTGTGCCCGTCGCCGCTTGCGGCGCACCGGCGGGCCATGCCTGCCGCGGGGCTCGGGAGCATGCTACGCGCCACCGTGTTGACGGGGCAATGGCCAAATGCTTCAGCCGGATTGACAGAATTCGTCAGCGGACCGGCCAGCCGATTACCGCACCGGGAAATCGGACAATTCCGATCCGACTTGATCTGAATCGCATCCTGGCACGACACTAGGGGGCAAGATGGTTCCAGATGGCGTTGCGGCCACATGGCCGCGGCGCTTGCCGACAGCCCCCATCCAGGAGATTCCGCCATGACCAATATCGTCCTCGCCACCGACGGCTCGGCCTTCAGCGACGCCGCGGCGCGCTTTATCGCCGAAGGCAAGCTGCTGCAGAGCGGCTTCACCGTGCATGTCGTGCACGTGGCGCCCGAAGTGAGCGGCCAGGTGCGCGCCTTTGTCAGCAAGGAAACCATCGACGACTGGCACAAGGAAGCCAGCGACAAGGCGATGGTCGGGGTCTGCGACATCCTTGCCGCGGCCAATGTGCCGTTCGAGCGGCACCCGCTGCACGGCTTCGCGCCCGAGCGCATCGTCGCCTATGCGAACTCCGTGAACGCCGGCGCCATCGTGATGGGCACGCACGGGCGCGGCTCGTTCTTCGATGCCGTGATCGGTTCGGTGGCGGGCCGGGTGCTGGCCCAGGCGGACTGCCCGGTGGTGCTGGTCAAGACCCCGGAAAAGAAGAAGGGTTAAGCCGGCAGCAGGCGGCCGGCGCCGCAACGGCGCCGCCGTCCGGCAGGCTTCAGGCGCCCCACAGGGGCGCTTCGTCCATCAGCGCCACCTGTTCGCGCAGTTCCAGGATGCGGTCCTGCCAGTAGCGCGCCGTACCGAACCACGGGAACGCGGCCGGAAAGGCCGGGTCGGCCCAGCGGCTGGCCAGCCAGGCGCTGTAGTGCAGCAGCCGCAGCGTGCGCAGCGCTTCCACCAGCCACAGTTCGCGGGTCTGGAATTCCGCGAAGTCCTCGTAGCCGGCGACGATGTCGGCAAGCTGGCCTTGCATGGCGGCGCGGTCGCCCTCGAGCAGCATCCAGATATCCTGCACCGCCGGGGCCATGCGGCTGTCGTCGAAGTCGACAAAATGCGGGCCGGGCTCGCCATGGGCGCCGCCGCGCGCGTCGTCCTCGTCGATCCACAGCACATTGCCGCGATGGCAGTCGCCATGGACGCGCAGCAGCTGCACGTCGCCGGCGCGCTCATAGCAGCGCCGCACCCCATCCAGCGCCAGTTGCGCCACCGACTGCCAGGCCGGCAGCAGATCCGCCGGAATGCAGCCGCTGGCGAGCAGCCAGTCGCGCGGGGCAATGCCGAAGGTGTCCAGATCCAGCGCCGGGCGCGCCTGGTAAGGCTGGGTCGCGCCCAGCGCGTGGATGCGGCCGATGAAACGGCCAAGCCAGGTCAGCGTCTCGGCGCGGTCCAGCGCCGGCTCGCGGCCGCCGCAGCGGGGGAATACCGCAAAGCGAAAGCCGGCATGGTGCCGCAGCGTGCCGGCCTCGCCCGGCGCCAGCGCCATGGCCGGCACGGCGGGGATTTCGGCGTCGGCCAGTTGCTGCACGAACGCGTGTTCTTCCAGGATGGCCGCATCGGTCCAGCGGCCCGGGCGATAGAACTTGGCGATGACCGGCGCGGCGTCCTCGATGCCGACCTGCCAGACCCGGTTCTCGTAGCTGTTGAGCGCCAGCAGGCGCCCGTCGGGGCGCAGGCCGGCGCCCTCGAGCGCGTCCAGCATCAGCTCCGGCGTCAGGCCCGCGTAGGGGACACCAGAGTCGGCGGGGGCGTCGGACGGGTGCATGGTGCCGGCCGGCTCCGCTTTAGCGCGCCGGCTTGCGGTTGCCGCCCAGCAGCGCCGCCTGCGGCGCCGGACGGCGGTTGCGCGCCGGAGCCGGCGCGGCGTCGTGCGGCTGGCGCGCGGGCTGGGCCGCGGCGCGTTGCGGGCGTGCCGGCTCTTGGCCGTCGCGGCGCGGCGCGGGGTTGCGCGCGCCGGCGGGCTGGGCGGCACGGTTGCCGTTGGCGGCGCCGTTGCCGCGCTGGCCGCCCTGGGCCTGGCGCGGCGCACCCTGGCCAGCTTGCCCGCCCTGCCCCTGGCGGGCGGGGCGCTGGCGCTGGGCGCCGTCGCCGGCGCCGGCCGGGCGAGCCTCGGCCCGGGGGCGGCCCTGGGCCTGGCCGCCGCCGCCGCGCTGCTGGCGGCCCTTCTGGATCGGCTCGGGCGCGATGCTCGGGTCGACCTCGAAGCCCGGCAGCACGGTCTGCTCCAGCTTGCGCTTGATCAGGCGTTCGATATCGCGCAGCAGCGCCAGCTCGTCCACGCACACCAGCGAGATCGCCTCGCCCTCGGCGCCGGCGCGGCCGGTGCGGCCGATGCGGTGGACATAGTCCTCGGGCACGTTGGGCAGGTCGAAGTTGACCACGTGCGGCAGCTGGTCGATGTCGATGCCGCGCGCGGCGATATCGGTCGCCACCAGCAGCCGCAGCGTGCCGGCCTTGAACTCGGACAGCGCCCGCGTCCGTGCCGACTGGCTCTTGTTGCCGTGGATCGCCAGCGCCGACAGGCCTTCCTTGGTCAGCTGCTCGGCCAGGCGGTTGGCACCATGCTTGGTGCGCGTGAACACCAGCACCTGGTGCCAGTCGTGCTGGCGCACCAGGTGGGCCAGCAGTTCGCGCTTGCGTTCGCGGTCGACCGGGTAGACGCGCTGGTCGACGGTCTCGGCGGTGGTATTGCGCCGCGCGACCTCGATCGACGCGGGATTGTTCAGCAGGCGGTCGGCCAGCGCGCGGATATCGTCCGAGAACGTCGCCGAGAACAGCAGGTTCTGGCGCTTGGCCGGCAGCACGTTGAGGATCTTGCGGATATCGTGGATGAAGCCCATGTCGAGCATGCGGTCGGCTTCATCGAGCACCAGCAGTTCCACCTGCGACAGGTCGATGGTGCGCTGTGACACGTGGTCCAGCAGGCGGCCAGGGGTGGCCACGACGATCTCGACGCCGCGCTTGAGCTGCTCGATCTGCGGGTTGATGCCGACGCCGCCGAACATCACCATCGAGCGCAGGCGCAGGTACTTGCCGTAGTTGCGCACGCTCTCTTCGACCTGCGCCGCCAGCTCGCGCGTGGGGGTCAGCACCAGCGCGCGCACGGCCACGCGGCCGCTGCGCTGGGCGCCGCCGGACTGGCGTGCCGCGGTTTCGGACAGCAGCTGCAGCATCGGCAGCGTAAAGCCGGCAGTCTTGCCGGTGCCGGTCTGGGCGCCGGCGAGCAGGTCGCCACCCTTGAGGATGGCGGGAATGGCCTGGGCCTGGATGGGGGTCGGGGTGGTGTAGCCCTGTTCGGCTACGGCACGCACAATCTTTTCGGACAAGCCGAGTTCAGAAAAAGACATGAATTGCTGCTTGGGCCATCGCTGCGCACGCGGTGCGCCAACGCCGGATGGCTCCTTGTAATCGATCGGAATCGGAACGCGAACGCCGGGAAGCCGGCCTGGCAGGGCACCGGCCCGCCCGCGAAGGAAAGAGCGGTAGTGTACCAGTCCGGCGCAAGCGGGTTATGTACCAGATCCGGCGCCGGATGCGCGGCGGCGCACATGGGGTTCGAGCAGGTGGCGCTGCGCTATCATGACGGCCTCGGTCCGCGCCGCCGCCACTGGCCGGCACGTCGCCCCGCCCGCCCGGAAAGCCGCCATGCGCTTGCGTTTCCTCGAAGACCAGGAAGTCATCCTGCTTGCGGCCATCCCGGTCGGGATCCTTGCCGCCATTGCCACCACGCTGTTCAAGGAGGCGCTGGACGGCGCGGGCGTCGTGCTGTTTTCCAGCCATGCCGACGTGGTCACCGTGTTTGCCACGCTGGCGCTGGCGTGGCGCGTGGTGGTGCCGGCAGCGGGCGGCGCGCTGGCGGGCGGCCTGCTGGTGCTGTCCAACCGCCTGGCCAGCACCCACCCGGGCGCCACCGACTATATGGAGGCGGTTGCCAACGGCAGCGGCCGGCTGCCGGTGCGGATCACCCTGCTGCGCGCGCTGTCGTCGTTCTGCTCGATCGTCACCGGCAGCTCGGTCGGCAAGGAGGGCGCGATGATCCAGCTGGCGGCGCTGTGCGGGTCGCTGTTCCCCTCGGCCCGGATCGAGCGCGGCGGCGGCTCCAACATGCGCCGCATGCTGACCGCCTGCGGCGCCGCGGCGGGCCTGGCCACCGTCTACCACACCCCGTTTTCCGCCGCGGTCTTTGTCGCCGAAGTGGTGTTCGGCGCGCTCGCGGTGCAGCGCCTGATGCCGCTGTTCCTGGCGTCGGTCGCCGGCGCCATGGTCAGCCAGTGGCATGGCGGGCTGCAGCCGCTCTACCCCGGCCTCGATATCGCCCCGGACCTGCGCCCGCAGATGCTGCTGGCCGCGGCGGCGCTGGGCGTGGCCGCCGGCATCGCCGGCGCGCTGTTCCTGCGCGCGGCCGGCTTTGCGCGCAGCCGCTTCGCGGCGCTGCCGGGCGGCCCGGTGGCGCGGCTGGCGCTTGGCGGCGCGCTGGTGGGCGCGCTGGCGATGGCGGTGCCGGAGGTGGTCGGCAACGGCTATTCGACCATCCAGACCATCCTGCAGGAGCAGCCACTGAGCGTGCCGGTGGCGGCCGTGCTGCTGGCCAAGCTGGCGGCCACCGTGATCAGCATGGGCTCGGGCGCGGTCGGCGGCGTGTTCACGCCGTCGCTGTTCGTCGGCGCGGCGCTGGGCCAGTTGCTGGCAATCGGCCTGCAGGGCACGGCGGCGGGCGCGGCGCCGCTGCTGCCGCTGGTGGGCATGAGCGCCTTCCTGGCGGCCACCAGCCAGGCGCCGCTGATGTCGGTGCTGATGGTGTTCGAGATGACGCTGGCGCCGGCGCTGCTGCTGCCGTCGATGATCGGCGCGGTGGCGGCGTACTACACCGCGTCGCGCTGCCAGACGCTGTCGCTGTACAGCGTGATCGCCGAGCGCGCGCAGGCGTCGGCCGCCGCAGAGCATGCCCGCGCGCTGACGCTGGCCGGCCTGTGCGACCCGACCGATACGGTGCTAGACCCCAATGCCACGCTGGCCGCCGCCGCCGACAAGTTCGCCGAGACCGGCACGCGCTACCTCTACCTGGTACAGGCCGACGGCCGCCTGCTGGGCGCGCTGTCGATCCATGCCTTGCAGCGCGCCCAGCGCGAAGGCACAGCGGACGATGTGCTGGCGCTGGCCGAGCGCGACTTCCCGGCACTGACGCCGGACTCGCGGCTGCGCGACGCGCTGGCGGTGTTCGCCGCGCACGGCATCAACCGGATACCGCTGGTGCGCGACACTGACAGCCGGGAACTGATGGGCACGGTCTCCAAGCAGCGCGTGCTGCAAGAGGCATCCTGCCTGTTCTGAGCGCGCCTGCCGGCCACACCAAGCCCGCGCCAGCGAGGTAAAATGCGCGGTTGCCCTGCCGGCCAGGAGCCTTCGGGCCATTTTTCCACCGCATCGCCCTATTTGTCGGAGTTCCCCATGCCAGCAGGTCGTGCTACGCGCCTTGAGGCGCCGGAGTCCGTGACATCCCGCCCCTGGCGCAAGCGCTGGGCCGGACTGGCGTGCGGCGCGGCGCTGCTGCTGGGCGCGGCGGTCGCCGCGGCGCAGCCGGTGCGCGCGATTCCGGACGATGCCGTGGCGGCCAGGCTGGTGATCGCCGCGCCGTCGGCCGGCGCGCCGCAGACTGCCACGCTCGACGGCAAGCGCGTGGGCGTGGCGCCGGGCCTGCGCCTGTTCGGCACCGACAACCAGTTGCTGGCCACCACCGCGGTGGCGGGCCAGAAGCTGCCGGTGCGGTACCGGCTGGACCTGTACGGCCAGCTGCTGACCGCGTGGGTGCTGAGCGAGGCCGAACAGCAGGCGCTGAAGAAATAAACCTGTCCCCGAAGTGCGACCGGCGTGCCCCACGCGCCGGCCGTGTTGTTGCAACACCCTGATGCCCCCAGGTCAACCACTGAGATCGGCATATGAAGAAAGTTTTCGTCAAGACGTACGGCTGCCAGATGAACGAGTACGACTCGGACAAGATGGTCGACGTCCTCAACGCCAGCCAGGGGCTGGAAGCCACCGACAACGTCGAGGACGCCGACGTGATCCTGTTCAACACCTGCTCGGTGCGCGAGAAGGCGCAGGAGAAGGTGTTCTCGGAACTGGGCCGGATGAAGGCGCTCAAGGCCGCCAAGCCCGACCTGGTGATCGGCGTGGGCGGCTGCGTGGCCAGCCAGGAAGGCGCCAGCATCGTCTCGCGCGCGCCCTATGTCGACGTGGTGTTCGGCCCGCAGACGCTGCACCGGCTGCCTGACCTGATCGCGCGCCGCCAGCGCACCGGCCAGTCGCAGGTGGACATCTCCTTCCCCGAGATCGAGAAGTTCGACCACCTGCCGCCCGCGCGCGTCGAGGGCCCGAGCGCGTTCGTGTCGATCATGGAAGGCTGCTCCAAGTACTGCAGCTACTGCGTGGTGCCGTACACGCGCGGCGAGGAAGTGTCGCGCCCGTTCGAGGACGTGCTGGCCGAAGTGGCCGGACTGGCCGACCAGGGCGTGCGCGAGGTCACGCTGCTGGGCCAGAACGTCAACGCCTACCGCGGCAAGATGGGCGACACCAGCGAGATCGCCGACTTCGCGCTGCTGATCGAATACGTCGCCGAGATCCCGGGCATCGAGCGCATCCGCTACACCACCAGCCACCCGAAGGAATTCACCTCGCGCCTGGTCGAGCTGTACGGCCGCTGCGACAAGCTGGTCAACCACCTGCACCTGCCGGTGCAGCATGCATCGGACCGCATCCTGATGGCGATGAAGCGCGGCTACAGCGTGCTGGAGTACAAGAGCATCATCCGCAGGCTGCGCGCGCTGCGCCCGGACATGTCGATGTCGTCGGACTTTATCGTCGGCTTCCCCGGCGAGACCGATGCCGACTTCGACAAGCTGATGGCGATGATCGAGGAAATCGGCTACGACACCTCGTTCTCGTTCATCTTCAGCCCGCGTCCCGGCACGCCCGCGGCCAACCTGCACGACGACACCCCGCGCGAGGTCAAGCTGCAGCGCCTGCAGCGGCTGCAGGCGACCATCGAGGAAAACGTGCAGCGCATCAGCCGGAACATGGTCGGCACGGTCCAGCGCATCCTGGTCGAAGGCCCGGCGCGCAAGGACCCGACCGAGCTGCACGGGCGCACCGAGAACAACCGCGTGGTCAACTTTGCGCTGCCGGGTGTGCCGCAGGCGGGCCGCGACCGGCTGGTCGGCCAGCTGGTCGACGTCAGCATCACGCAGGCGTTCCCGCACTCGCTGCGCGGCGAGATCGTGGTGCGGCAGTAACGCACGGCAACGCACCGCTATCGCACCAGCAAAGCCCATCCACCCAGCAGCTTTCAGCGAGGCCATCGCCCACCGATGAAAATCCCTTCCGCAGAATTTGTCGCCCCGCGGGACGACAACGCCCGGCTGCAGAACCTGTGCGGCCCGCTCGACGAAAACCTGCGCCAGATCGAGCAGGCGCTGGACGTGACCATCCAGCGCCGCGGCCACCGCATGACCATCCGCGGCACCTACGCGCAGGATGCCGCGCTGGCGCTGGAGCGCTTCTACAACCAGGCGCGCACGCCGCTGTCGATCGACGACGTGCAGCTGGGCCTGGTCGAGACGCGCCAGCTCAGCGCGCACGGCGGCTACCTGCCCGGCAACGGCACTGACGACGAGGCCGAGCGCGAGGAAGGCGACGAATCGCCGGTGCTGCAGACGCGCCGCACCGGCCTGCAGGGCCGCACCGTGGCGCAGCGCGACTACCTGCGCAATATCCTGTCGCACGACCTGACCATGGGCATCGGCCCGGCCGGCACCGGCAAGACCTACCTGGCGGTGGCGTGCGCGGTCGACTCGCTGGAGCGCGACGCGGTCAAGCGCATCGTGCTGACCCGCCCCGCGGTGGAAGCCGGCGAACGGCTCGGCTTCCTGCCCGGCGACCTGGCGCAGAAGGTGGACCCCTACCTGCGCCCGCTGTACGACGCACTGTACGACCTGCTCGGCTTCGACCGCACGCAGAAGATGTTCGAGCGGCAGATGATCGAGATCGCGCCGCTGGCGTACATGCGCGGGCGCACGCTGAACCATGCCTTCATCATCCTCGACGAGGCGCAGAACACCACGCCCGAGCAGATGAAGATGTTCCTGACGCGGATCGGCTTCGGCTCGAAGGCGGTGATCACCGGCGACACCACGCAGATCGACCTGCCGCGCGGCCAGAAGAGCGGCCTGGTGGAAGCGCAGCATGTGCTGCGCGACGTGCGCGGCATCGCCTGCACCCGCTTTACCAGCATCGACGTGGTGCGCCATCCGCTGGTGGCGCGCATCGTCGATGCCTATGACGAATACCACGCCCAGCACAAGGACGCGTAATTGAAATCCCCGAAATCCAAGTCTTCCGGCGTCAGCCTGACCCTGTTCGATAACGAAGGCCGCGCGCGCAAGAGCGCCGCGCACGCGCTGCGCGTGCAGCTGCCCGACGGCCGCAGCCTGACGCTGGACCTGTCGCAGGCCGCCGACGGCGTGGTCGCGCTGCTGGCCGAACACACCGATACCAACCAGCAGGCCGGCCTGCTGGTGCGCCCGGACAACCATGACGCGCTGTCGGTCGCGGTCACCGCCGCGCCGCTGACCACCACCACCGGCACCCCGGCAACGCCGCCCGGGCTGGAGCTGGAAGTCCAGCACGGCGACGGCATCGGCAAGGGCAACGGCCTGCCGGCGCGGCGCAAGCTGGAGACCTGGGTCAAGTCGGCGCTGTATGCCGATGCCGCGCTGACCATCCGCTTCGTCGGCGAGGAAGAAGGCCGCGCGCTCAACCGCACCTATCGCGGCAAGGACTACGCCACCAATGTGCTGACCTTCGCCTACGCCGAGCATGAGGACGACCCGGTCACCGGCGACATCGTGCTGTGCTGCCCGGTGGTCGAAGCCGAGGCGCGCGCGCAGCGCAAGCCGCTCGAGGCGCACTATGCGCACCTGGTCGTGCATGGCGTGCTGCATGCGCAAGGCTACGAGCACGAGGACGACGCCGAGGCCGAGGAAATGGAAGCGATCGAGACCGAGACGCTGCAGGCGCTCGGCTATGCCGACCCATACCGGGCCGAAAAGGCAGACCGGGCCGCGTGATGCGGCTGCCGCAGCGGGCGCCGGCAGGCGTCTCCTGCGGCACATACGAAGCCGTGCCGCGGCCCGCCGTCACGGGACAGCCAGGCTTTTAGTGTATCCTTCAGACGATCTCCACCACGCGCTCGCCGCGAAATGAACGACCCCTATCCCAGTTCGAAGCCCGCTTACCTGAAGCAGGCCGATCGGCCCAGATCGCTGCTCGAACGCCTGTCAGACCTGATCTCCCCCGAGCCGGACACCCGCGCGGAATTGCTTGAAGTGCTCCAGGAAGCGCACGAGCGCAACCTGATCGATGCCGATTCCCTGTCGATGATCGAGGGCGTGTTCCAGGTTTCCGAACTGACCGCCGCCGACATCATGGTGCCGCGCGCGCAGATGGATATGGTCAATATCGCCGACGCGCCGGAGACCTTCATCCCGTTCATGCAGCAGACCGCGCACTCGCGCTTCCCGGTCTATGAAGGCAGCCGCGACAACATCATCGGCATCCTGCTGGCCAAGGACCTGCTGCGCTACTACACCGATCCCGCCTTCGACCTGCGCGAAACGCTGCGCCCGGCGGTGTTCATCCCGGAATCCAAGCGCCTGAACATCCTGCTGCGCGATTTCCGCATCAACCGCAACCATATCGCCATGGTCGTCGACGAATACGGCGGCGTGGCCGGGCTGGTGACGATTGAGGACGTGCTCGAACAGATCGTGGGCGATATCGAGGACGAGTTCGACCTCGACGAAGACCAGGACAATATCCTGCCGATGCCCGACGGCAGCTGGCGCGTGCACGGCCTGACCGAGATCGCGCAGTTCAACGAGGCCTTCGGCACCGGCTTCTCCGACCACGATGTCGATACCGTCGGCGGGCTGCTGTCCAACCATGTGGGGCACGTGCCCCATCGCGGCGAAGTGATCACGCTGCCGCCGATCCGCTTCGAGGTGCTGCGCGCCGACGCGCGCCAGGTGCACCTGCTGCAGGTGCACCGCGAAGCCAACGCTGACAGCGCCAGCGCCGCCAGCGCATGAAGTTTCCCGCTCCGCTCCCCAACGGCGCCGCTGCCGACGCCGGCGCTGCCGGTGTGCCCGGCACGCGCGCGCATTCGCGCGCCGCGACGCTGGCGCGGCTGCTGCTGGCCGGCGTGCTCGGCATCGCCCATACCCAGGCCTTCGCCCCGCATGACTGGTGGTGGCTGCAGATCCTGTCGCTGGCCGGCCTGGCCGCGCTGATCGCCGATGCGCCGCGCACGCGCGCGGCCGGCGCCATCGGCTATGCCTTCGGCCTGGGCTGGTTCCTGTCCGGCATCTGGTGGCTCTATATCAGCATGCACGTGTACGGCGAGATGCCGTCGTGGATGGCCGCGCTGGCGGTGGTGCTGTTCGCGGGCTTCCTGTCGCTCTATCCCGCGCTGGCCGGCGCGCTGTGGCACCGGCTGACGTCACGCCTGCCTGCCGGCGCGCTGCTGGCGCCGCTGGCGTTCGGCGCCGCGTGGGGCCTCACTGAATGGCTGCGCGGCGTGGTGTTCACCGGCTTCCCGTGGCTGTCGGGCGGCTATGCCCACGCCGACGGCCCGCTGGCGGGCTTCGCGCCGGTGCTGGGCGTGTACGGCATCGGCGCGCTCGCCGCCGCGGTGGCGGCATTGCTGGCGGCCGCGGTGCGGGGATTCGGCCGGGGCGAGCGGCGCCGCGCGCTGGGCGCGCTGGCGCTGGCGCTGCTGGTGCCCGCCGCCGGCGCGGCGCTGGCGCCGCTGGCGTGGACCACGCCCGCGGGCAAGCCGCTGACGGTGCGGCTGCTGCAAGGCAACGTGGCGCAGGACATCAAGTTCGAGCCCGCCGGCATCCAGCGCTCGATCGAGCTGTACCGCGACATGATCACCGCGGCGCCGGCCGACCTGGTGGTGACGCCCGAAACCGCGTTCCCGGTGATCCTGCAGGAGCTGCCGGTCGACGTGGCCATCGCCGTGCGCGACTACGCGCTGGGCAGCGGCACCACGGTGCTGTTCGGCGCCGCCGGCGCCGATTCCCCGGTCGACTTCACCAACAGCGTGTTCGGCCTGGGCCCGGAAACCGAGCGCCTGTACCGCTACAACAAGCATCACCTGGTCCCGTTCGGCGAATTCATCCCGCTGGGCTTCCGCTGGTTCGTCGACATGATGAAGATGCCGCTGGGCGACTTCCGCCGCGGCGGGCTGGACCAGGACTCGCTGCCGGTGCGGGGCGTGCGCGTGGCACCCAATATCTGCTACGAGGATTTGTTCGGCGAAGAGATCGCGCAGACGCTGCGCCAGCAGCCGGCGCCCGCCAACCTGCTGGCCAACCTGACCAACCTGGCGTGGTTCGGCGACACCATCGCGCTGGACCAGCACCTGCAGATCTCGCGCATGCGCGCGCTGGAAACGCGCCGGCCGATGCTGCGCTCGACCAATACCGGCATGACCGCGGTGGTGCGCCCGGACGGCTCGGTGCAGCAACGCCTGCCGACCTTCACCGTCGGCACGCTGACGGCCGAGGTGCAGGGCATGCAGGGGCTGACGCCTTATATCCGCTGGGGCAATGCGCCGGTGCTGGCGCTGGTTGCGCTGGTGCTGGGGATGGCGGCGTGGCGCGCGCGCCGAAAACGCGGGGAACGCCGGGCCGGCTGAAGGCGCAAGGCAGGCAGGCACCGGGCGCCGCGGATCACCGCGGCAGGCCCGGTACCGGTGGCGCGCCAGTTGCGCGCCGGCAGGTTCAGTTCAGCAGTCCGGTCGCCACGGACACGGTGGCCGCGGCGATCATGACCGCGATTGCGACCAGGTAAGGTTTGCGAGAAAGAAGTGCCATGATCCGTATGTCCCCATCACTATTCAATATCTGACGAGCGGCTGCCGCGGTACGGTCCGGGAGCCGCCGTGCCTGCATACCGGCACGGAATGTCAATCGCAACGCTCTGAAACGGGTTGCTTACTCATACTGTATACAAAAACGTTATCGGCAAGCAGCGGCGGGACTTGAAATCCGCGTCAGTATTTTCCCGAGGCGTTGCGCCGGGCCGACATTGACGCACCGCCGCGCGCCGGCCCGGCCATCGGTGCGTGCCCCATGCAGCCCCGCCAAACGGGGCGCCGCGCCAAAAAGCCGATAGAATTCAGGGTTTGGCAAAATCCGTATGCGGCGGCTCCGGCACGTGCTGCGCGGCCTCGGCTTGCCTCCGCTTGCCTCTACCTAGTCTTCCTATGCTGACCTTCCAACAAATGATTCTGACCCTGCAGGCCTACTGGGACCGGCAGGGCTGCGCGCTGTTGCAACCCATCGATCTGGAGGTCGGCGCCGGCACATCCCACGTACACACCTTCCTGCGCGCGATCGGCCCCGAGCCGTGGCGTGCCGCCTACGTGCAGCCGTCGCGACGGCCCAAGGACGGCCGCTACGGCGAGAACCCGAACCGGCTGCAGCACTACTACCAGTACCAGGTGGTGCTCAAGCCCGCGCCGGAGAACATCCTGGAGCTGTACCTGGGCTCGCTCGAGGCGCTCGGCCTGGACCTGAAGCAGAACGACATCCGCTTCGTCGAGGACGACTGGGAGAACCCCACGCTGGGCGCCTGGGGCCTGGGCTGGGAAGTCTGGCTCAACGGCATGGAGGTGACCCAGTTCACCTACTTCCAGCAGGTGGGCGGCATCGACTGCAAGCCCATCACCGGCGAAATCACCTACGGCATCGAACGTCTGGCGATGTACCTGCAGAAGGTCGAGAACGTCTACGACCTGGTCTGGACCGAGTGGGTCGAGAACGGCGAGACCCGCCGCCTGACCTACGGCGACGTGTACCACCAGAACGAGGTGGAGCAGTCCACCTACAACTTCGAGCACAGCAACACGGAAATCCTGTTCCGCCATTTCGCCGAGCACGAGGGCGAGGCGCGGCGGCTGATGGGCAATGGCGAAGGCGCCGACGCTGGCCAGGACTCCGGCAAAGACGCCGGCACGCGCCTGGCGCTGCCGGCCTACGAGCAGGTGCTCAAGGCCGCGCACACCTTCAACCTGCTCGATGCGCGCGGCGCGATCTCGGTGACCGAGCGCGCGGCGTATATCGGCCGTATCCGCAACCTGTCGCGCCTGGTGGCGCAGGCCTACTACGACTCGCGCGAAGCCCTCGGCTTCCCGATGTGCGGCAAGCGCGACGGAGCGCAGGCATGAGGCTGCTGGCGCGCAGCGCGCTGGGCTGCGCCCTGGCCCTTGCCACGCTGGCCGCGGCGGGCAATGCCATCGGCGCGCGCGCGCAGGCCGCTCCCAGCGCGCAGGTGCTGATGCTGCCGGCCGAGCTGAGCAATGTGTGCGAGGCCGACGCGCAGGCACTGCAGCTGGCGATGGCGCGCCAGTGGCGGCCGTCGCTGAACGCACTGGACCAGTGGACGCAGCTGGTGCGCTCGTTCTCGTGCGACCTGTCCGGCCAGCGCGACCTGGGCTGGCACCGCGTGCCGCTGCGCGCCTATGAAAGCGCGATCCGCTACCCGCTGACCTGGGTCGAAACCGAAACCCACAACGGCCGCACCCGGCGCAAGGTCAAGACCTACTACTCGGCCTCGCAGCTGCCGCCGAAGATCGATTTCTGGGTCGGCGGGCGCATCGACGAGATCCGCTACGACAAGCGCCTGCGCCGCATCGACGCGCGCTTCCCGGCCGCCGGCAGCCGCGGCGGCGGCAATGGCGCCGCCAGCGCCGCGGCGGCCGCCCAATGCGCCTACACCACGCTGCAATTCCGGCAACAGAACGGCCTGTGGCTGCTGTCCGGGGTGGAACCTAATCTTTCGCCGCGCTGCTGACAAGCAACGCGCGCTTTCAACCTGTTGGATACGATTCATGTCGCAACCCATGACCGACTCGCTGCTGATCGAACTGTTCACCGAAGAGCTGCCCCCCAAGGCGCTGGCGCGCCTGGGCGACGCCTTCGCGCAGGGCCTGTTCGCCGGCCTGGGCGAGCGCGACCTGCTCGAGCCGGGCGCCACGGTGACGCCGTTCGCCACCCCGCGCCGCCTGGCGGCGCTGGTCAGCGGCGTGCGCCGCAACGCGCCGGACCGCGAGCAGCGCGAGAAGGTCCTGCCGCTGTCGGTGGCGCTGGACGCCAACGGCGAGCCGACCGCGCCGCTGGCCAAGAAGCTGGCTGCATTGGCCAGGTCCGTCGGCGTTGCCGAGATCGACTGGCAGTCGCTGGAGCGCGCCTCCGACGGCAAGGCCGAGGCGTTCTTCTACCGCTACACCGCGCGCGGCGCCGAGCTGGCTGCCGGACTGCAGGCCACGCTGGAAGACACGGTGGCGAAGTTGCCGATCCCCAAGGTCATGAGCTACCAGCGCCCGGACGGCAGCACCGTGCATTTCGTGCGCCCGGCGCATAGCCTGATCGCGCTGTTCGGCTCGGAAATCCTGCCGGTGACGCTGCTGGGGCTGCAGGCCAGCAACCTGACCCAGGGCCACCGCTTCCTGTCGCATGGCGCGATCGAGATCGCGCATGCCAATGACTATGCCAGGCAGCTCGAGTCCGCCGGCCGCGTGGTGGCCAGCTATGCCGAGCGCCGCGAGCGCATGCGCAGCGCGCTGCTGCAGGAGGCCGGCGCCGACCAGGTGATCATGCCCGAGGCGCTGCTCGATGAAGTCAACTCGCTGGTGGAATGGCCGGTGGTGTATGCCTGCCATTTCGAGGAAGCCTTCCTGGCGGTGCCGCAGGAATGCCTGATCCTGACCATGCAGACCAACCAGAAGTACTTCGCACTGACCGATGCCGACGGCCACCTGCGCAACCGCTTCCTGATCGTGTCGAACCTGGCCACCGAGACGCCGCAATCGATCATTACCGGCAACGAGCGCGTGGTGCGCCCGCGCCTGGCCGATGCCAAGTTCTTCTTCGACCAGGACCGCAAGAAGACGCTGGCGTCGCGCGTGCCGCAACTGGCCAGCGTGGTCTACCACAACAAGATCGGCACGCAGCTGGACCGCGTGCAGCGCCTGCAGCAGATCGCCGGCCATGTCGCCGATGCGCTCAACGCCAGCGGCGTGGCCACCGACAAGGCCGCGGCGATGCGCGGCGCCGAACTGGCCAAGGCCGACCTCCTGACCGACATGGTCGGCGAGTTCCCCGAGCTGCAAGGCACCATGGGCACCTACTACGCCCGCCACGACGACGAAGCCGAGGACGTGGCGCTGGCCTGCTCCGAACACTACCGCCCGCGCTTTGCCGGCGATGCGCTGCCGGCCGGCGCGGTCAGCACCGCGGTGGCGCTGGCCGACAAGCTCGAGACCCTGGTCGGGATCTGGGGCATCGGCCTGCAGCCCACCGGCGAGAAAGACCCGTTCGCGCTGCGCCGCCACGCGCTGGGCATCCTGCGCATGCTGATCGAAAAACCGCTGGCGCTGTCGCTGTCGGCGCTGCTGGCGCAGACGCAGCAGGCCTTTGCCGGCATCGCCGCGGTCAAGCCGGCGCCCGACGCCATCCTCGACTTCCTGTACGACCGCGTGCGCGGCTACCTGAAGGACAAGGGCTACACCACCAATGAAGTCGAGGCCGTGGTCAGCCTGCGCCCGGACCGGCTGCACGACATCCTCGGCCGCATGGAAGCCGTGCGCACCTTTGCCGCGCTGCCCGAGGCCGAGGCGCTGGCCGCCGCCAACAAGCGCATCACCAACATCCTGCGCAAGAACACCGAGCCGGTCGGCGCGGTCGATCCGGCGCTGTTCCGGGAAGAGGCCGAAGGCGCGCTGCATGCCGCCATCGAGCGCGTGCGCCCGGCCGTCGAGGCCGCCTTCGCCAGCGGCGACTTCACCGCCGCGCTGCGCGACCTGGCCCAGCTGCGCGACGCCGTCGACCAGTTCTTCAACGACGTGATGGTGATGGCCGAGGACGCGCAGCTGCGCGCCAACCGGCTGGCGCTGCTGGCCTCGCTGCATGCGCTGGCCAACCGCGTCGCCGACATCTCCAAGCTGGCCGCCTGAGCGGCGCCCGCAGCCAAGCCTCAAGCAACGGAGCCGCACATGCCGCAGACGCCGCCCAAGTTTGTCATCCTGGACCGCGACGGGGTGGTCAACCTCGACAGCGACCAGTTCATCAAGACCCCCGATGAATGGGTGCCGATCGACGGCAGCCTGGAAGCCATCGCCGCGCTGAACCAGGCCGGCTACCGCGTGGTCATCGCCAGCAACCAGTCCGGCATCGGCCGCGGGCTGTTCGAGATGAGCGCGCTCAACGCCATGCACGAGAAGATGCACAACGCGCTGGCACGGCTGGGCGGGCGCGTCGAGGCGGTGTTCTTCTGCCCCCATACCGCCGCCGACGGCTGCGCATGCCGCAAGCCGCGCTCGGGCATGCTGGAACAGATCAGCGAGCGCTTCGGCATCGAGCTGCGCGGCGTGCCGATCGTCGGCGATTCGCTGCGCGACCTCGAAGCCGGCGTCGCGGTCGGCTGCGTGCCGCACCTGGTGCGCAGCGGCAAGGGCCTGAAGACGCTCGACAAGGGCGGGCTGCCGCCCGGCACGCAGGTGCACGACGACCTGCGCGCCTTCGCCCGCTGGCTGACCGGCAACGACGGCGGGCAGCGCCAGCCGGCCCCGGGCCCTCAAAGTGCCCAAAGTGCCCAAAGTGCCCAAAGTGCCCATGGTGCCCCTGGCGGCCATGGCGCCGCCGGCTGACCACGCCCGCGGCCGGCCCTCCGCACCCATTATTTCCCTTTGCGCCCCCCGCATGACGTTCCTCCGTTCCCTGTTGTTCGCGCTGTACCTGCTGGTGCTGACGCCGCCCTACGCCTGCGCCTGCTTCCTGGTGTTCCCGTTCATGAATGCCGACCAGCGCTTTCGCTTCGTGCGCGGCTGGCCCCGCATGGTGATCCGGGCCGCGCGCGCCATCTGCGGCATCCAGTACCAGATCCAGGGCCATGAGCACATGGATGTCATGCTGGACAAGCCGGTGGTGCTGCTGTCCAAGCACCAGTCGGCCTGGGAAACCGTGGCCTACGTGGCGCTGATGCCCAGGCCGCTGTGCTTCGTGTTCAAGCGCGAGCTGCTGCTGGTGCCGTTCTTCGGCTGGGCGCTGGGCATGCTGAAGATGGTCCATATCAACCGCAAGGAAGGCACCCGCGCGTTCGCCTCGGCGGTGCGCCAGGGCCGCGAGCGGCTCGCCGAAGGCGCGTGGATCATCATGTTCCCCGAAGGCACGCGCACCCGTTCGGGCCTGGAAAAACCGCGCTACAAGAGCGGCGGCGCGCGCCTGGCGGTGGAAACCGGCGCCTGGGTGCTGCCGATGGCGGTCAATTCCGGCCGGGTCTGGCCGCGCAATTCCTTCATGAAATATCCGGGCATGGTGACGATCTCGGTCGGCCCGCCGATCGCTTCGGCCAACAAGACCGCCGACCAGCTCAACCAGGAAGTGGCCGAATGGATCGAACGCGACATGCGCCGCATCGACCCGGAAAGCTACCGGACCGCGCAGCGCAGCGAGTCGGCCGCATGAAGCTGCTGCGCCCCGCCTCCGACGCCGACGGCGCGCAGCTGGAACTGCCGCTGGCGGAATCCGGCCATGCGCCGCAGCCGGCGGCGCCGCTGGCACCGGAGCCGCAGCATCCGCAGGCGCCGGCCTGGCCGGTGCCGCAGCCCAACGCGCGCCTGCTGCGCATCGGCGAGCGGCCGCTGCACTACACGCTCAAGCGCTCGGCGCGCCGCACCATCGGCTTCACCATCGACGACCGCGGCCTGTCGATCACGGCGCCGCGCTGGGTCACGCTGGCGGACATCGAGTCGGCCATCCTGGAAAAGCAGCGCTGGATCTTCAACAAGCTGGGCGAGTGGCGCCACCGCGAAGCGCGCCGCATCCTGCCGACGGTCCAGTGGCGCGACGGCGCCGCCCTGCCCTTCCTGGGCCAGCCGCTGACGCTGGCGCTGGAATCGCCGATCGGCGCGCTGCTGTTCGATGCCGACCGCCGCATGCTGCACCTGGCGCTGCCCGCCCACGCCGACGAGCAGCAGATCAAGGATCGCGTGCAGGGCTGGCTGCAGCAGCAGGCGCGCCGCCTGCTGGCCGAGCGGCTGGAACTCTATGCCGGCAAGCTCGGCGTGCGCCACACCGGCTTCGCGCTGACCTCGGCCGCCACGCGCTGGGGCAGCTGCACCGCCGACGGCAAGATCCGGCTGAACTGGCGGCTGATGCATTTCCCGCTGTCGATGATCGACTATGTCGCCGCGCACGAACTGGCGCACCTGAAGGAAATGAACCACGGCCCGCGCTTCTGGGAAACCGTCGAGTCGATCTTTCCCGAGTTCCGCGACGCCCGCGCGCAGTTGCGCGCGCATCCGCCCGAGCTGTTGCCGACGTTCTGAGGGCCGGGGGGCCCGCCCGGTGGGTTTCGGCCAAAGGCTCTAAAATGGCGCCTTCCCATACCGATAACAGTTGAAGGTCCTCCCATGCGACTCCTCCACACCATGCTGCGCGTCGGCGACATGCAGCGCTCCATCGATTTCTACACCCGCGTGCTCGGCATGCAGCTGCTGCGCGAGAGCGACAACCCCGAATACAAGTACCGACTGGCCTTTGTCGGCTATGGCCCGGAGAGCGAGACCGCGGTGCTGGAGCTGACCTACAACTACGGCGTCGACAAGTACGACCTGGGCACCGCCTACGGCCATATCGCGCTGGAAACCGACAATGCCGCGGCCGCGTGCGAGCGCATCCGCGCCGCGGGCGGCAAGGTCACGCGCGAAGCCGGCCCGGTCAAGGGCGGCACCACCGTGATCGCCTTCGTCGAAGACCCGGACGGCTACAAGATCGAGCTGATCGAGCGCCATTCCACCCGCGACGCCAGCCGTCCCTGAAGGCCTGCGCCGTGAGCACGCAGGGCATCGCGCGCCAGCCGCTCGACGCCACCGCCATCGGCCTGATGGTGGTGCTGTGCGCCGCCTGGGGGCTGCAGCAGGTGGTGATCAAGGTCACCGCGCCGCTGATGGGCGCGGTGCTGCAGGCCGGCGTGCGCTCGGCCGTGGCGGCGCTGCTGGTGTTCGGCTTCGCGGCGTGGCGCGGCACGCCGCTGTGGCGGCGCGACGGCACGCTCAACGCCGGCCTGCTGGCCGGGCTGCTGTTCGGGGCCGAGTTCTTCTGCATCTTCGTCGGCCTGGGGCACACCACGGCCTCGCGCATGGCGGTGTTCCTGTACACCGCGCCGATCTTTACCGCGCTGGGACTGCATGCGGTGGTGCCGGGCGAACGGCTGCGTCCCGGGCAATGGCTGGGCGTGGCACTGGCATTCGCGGGCATGGCGCTGGCCTTTGCCGATGGCATCGCCGCGCCGTCGGCGCAGGGCAGCACGCTGCTGGGCGATGCGCTCGGCATCCTTGCCGGCGCGCTGTGGGCGGCCACCACCGTGGTGGTGCGCGCCAGCCCGCTGGCGAGCGCGCCGGCCAGCAAGACGCTGCTGTACCAGCTGGCCGTGTCCGCGGTGGTGCTGCTGGCCATGGCGGTGGCCGGGGGCCAGACCGCCACCATGCAACTCGACGGCGTGGTGCTGGCCAGCCTGTTCTACCAGTCGGTGCTGATTGCCTTTGCCAGCTACCTGACCTGGTTCTGGCTGCTGCAGCGCTACCTGGCGTCGCGGCTGTCGGTGTTTTCGTTTTTGACGCCGCTGTTCGGGGTCGCCTTCGGCGTGGTGCTGATGCACGATGCCGTGGGGCCGCGCTTTGCGGTGGCGGCGGTGCTGGTGCTGGCGGGGATCGTGCTGGTGAATCGGCGGGGGTGAGGGGTGGGGGTGAGGGCAGGAGCGTCAAAGGCTGAGGCCCGTGGGTGGAAACCGTTGGCTTCGCTTGATGTGGCTCGTTGCCAGCCCACCCCTCACCCCAACCCTCTCCCCGTGAGGGGAGAGGGAGAACACCTTGCTTAGGCTAGTTCGGGCGGCTTGGGCGCACCCAAAGACGTTGGCCTTGCTTGATGTGGTTCCTAGCTAAACCACCCCTCACCCCAACCCTCTCCCCGTGAGGGGAGAGGGAGAACACCTTGCTTAGGCTAGTTCGGGCGGCTTGGGCGCACCCAAAGACGTTGGCCTTGCTTGATGTGGTTCCTAGCTAAACCACCCCTCACCCCAACCCTCTCCCCGTGAGGGGAGAGGGAGAACACCTTGCTTAGGCTAGTTCGGGCGGCTTGGGCGCACCCAAAGACGTTGGCCTTGCTTGATGTGGTTCCTAGCTAAACCACCCCTCACCCCAACCCTCTCCCCGTGAGGGGAGAGGGAGAACACCTTGCTTAGGCTAGTTCGGGCGGCTTGGGCGCACCCAAAGACGTTGGCCTTGCTTGATGTGGTTCCTAGCTAAACCACCCCTCACCCCAACCCTCTCCCCGTGAGGGGAGAGGGAGAACACCTTGCTTAGGCTAGTTCGGGCGGCTTGGGCGCACCCAAAGACGTTGGCCTTGCTTGATGTGGTTCCTAGCTAAACCACCCCTCACCCCAACCCTCTCCCCGTGAGGGGAGAGGGAGAACACCTTGCTTAGGCTAGTTCGGGCGGCTTGGGCGCACCCAAAGACGTTGGCCTTGCTTGATGTGGTTCCTAGCTAAACCACCCCTCACCCCAACCCTCTCCCCGTGAGGGGAGAGGGAGAACACCTTGCTTAGGCTAGTTCGGGCGGCTTGGGCGCACCCAAAGACGTTGGCCTTGCTTGATGTGGTTCCTAGCTAAACCACCCCTCACCCCAACCCTNCCACCCCTCACCCCAACCCTCTCCCCGTGAGGGGAGAGGGAGAACACCTTGCTTAGGCTAGTTCGGGCGGCTTGGGCGCACCCAAAGACGTTGGCCTTGCTTGATGTGGTTCCTAGCTAAACCACCCCTCACCCCAACCCTCTCCCGCTGAGGGGAGAGGGAGAACACCTTGCTCAGGCTAGCTCGAGCGGCTTGGGCGCACCCAACACCGCTCTCCTTCTTCCGCGCGGCGGGGTTTACCGCCGCGCCTCGAACGAGAACATGCCCAGCGCGTCGCGCACTTCCTCCAGCGTCTTCTGCGTCAGCGCGCGCGCCTTTGCGGTGCCCTCGCGCAGGATGTCGAAGACATAGTCCGGGTCCTTGGCCAGCGCTTCGCGGCGCTCGCGGATCGGGGCCAGCATGTCCTGCAGCACGCCCTCGATACGGCGCTTGAGCACCATGTCGCCCAGGCCGCCGCGCTGGTAGTGTTCCTTCAGCGCCTGCACTTCCTCGGTGTTCGGATCGAACGCATCCAGGTAGGTGAACACCACGTTGCCCTCGACCTGGCCGGGATCGGACACGCGCAGGTGGTTGGGGTCGGTGTACATGCTGTGCACCGCGGCCTTGATCTGCTCGGGCGCGGCCCCCAGCGCGATCGCGTTGCCCATCGACTTGCTCATCTTGGCCTTGCCGTCGACGCCGGGCAGGCGGCCGAACTGCGGGATCATCGCCTTGCACTCGGGCAGCACTTCGCGGCCGACCTGGTGGTTGATGCGGCGCACGATTTCATTGGTCTGCTCGATCAGCGGCGCCTGGTCCTCGCCCACCGGCACGACTTCAGCCTTGAAGCCGGTGATGTCGGCGGCCTGCGAGGCCGGATAGCACAGGAAGCCGGCCGGGATGTCGCGGCCAAAGCCGCGTGCCTGGATTTCTTCCTTGATGGTCGGGTTGCGCTCCAGCCGCGCCACCGTGACGAAGTTCAGGTACATCAGCGTCAGCTCGGCCAGCGCGGGCAGGTGCGACTGCACCGTGATGGTGGTCTTGGCCGGGTCGATGCCGACGGCCAGGTAGTCCAGCGCCACCTCCAGCACGTTGCGGCGCACCTTGTCGGGATCGTGCGCGTTGTCGGTCATGGCCTGGGTGTCGGCCAGCAGCAGGTATTGCTCGTGCGAATCCTGCAGCGCGACGCGGCTCTTGAGCGAGCCGACATAGTGGCCGAGGTGCAGCGGGCCGGTGGGACGGTCGCCGGTCAGGATCACGGGACGCCGGTTGGTTTGGCTGGTTTGGGCTGTCATGGGACGGTCTTGCACGGAAATAGTCGCGGGGAGAGTCTGGATGCTTGGGAATGCGGGAATTCGGCGCGCGCTCAGGCGGCCTGGCCGGAAGCCTTGTCGCCCAGGCGCCGGGCCAGCTCGACATACTCGCCGACCGGCACTTCCTCGGCGCGCCGGCCCAGGTCGAAGCCCATGGCATCGAAGTCGACCTGGTCGCGCAGGAACGACAGCGTGTTGCGCAGCACCTTGCGCCGCTGCGAGAACGCCGCCGTGACCACGTCGCCGAGCACGGTGATGTCGCAATCGGCATGCGGCGAACGCAGCCGGCCGTCGCCGTGGCGCGGCCACGGGATCATGCGGACCACGGCCGAGTCCACCTTGGGCGGCGGGTTGAAGGCGCCCGGCGGCACATCCAGCACGTGCTCCATGTAATAGCGCACCTGCAGCATGATCGACAGCCGCCCGAAGGCCTTGCTGCCGGGCTCGGCAACCATGCGCTCGACCACCTCCTTCTGCAGCATGAAGTGCTGGTCGTGGACGTGGTCGGCGAACTCCATCAGGTGGAACAGCAGCGGGCTGGAAATGTTGTACGGCAGGTTGCCGACGATGCGCAGCGGACGGCCCGGCACGGCGAGCTTGTCGAAGTCGAAGTCGAGCGCGTCGCCGGCGTGGATCTGCAGGCGGTCGCCATAGCGGCGGCGCAGCCGCTCGACCAGGTCGCGGTCCAGCTCGACCACCTGCATCTGCGCGATCCGCTCTAGCAGCGGCGCGGTCAGCGCGCCCAGGCCCGGGCCGATCTCGACCAGCACGTCGCCGGGCTGCGGGCTGATGGCATTGACGATGCCGTGAATGATGGTGTCGTCGACCAGGAAGTTCTGCCCGAATCGTTTGCGGGCCACATGGCCCTGGTGCACGTTAGAACGCATGATGGTTTAGTCCGGCTTCAGCATGGCGGCTGCGTGCCGGTAGGGGTGTGGCCGGTGGCGCCGGCGCTGCCGGGCCGGCGGCCATTGGCGTGGCCAGACATGATAACCGCGGTGCGGATGGCCTCGATCATGCTGCCGTGTTCGGCCTGGCCGGTGCCGGCGAGGTCGAGCGCGGTGCCATGGTCCACCGACGTGCGGATGAAGGGCAGCCCCAGCGTGATATTCACGCCGTGGCCGAAGGTGCCGTACTTGAGCGGCGCCAGCCCCTGGTCATGGTACATCGCCAGCACGCAGTCGGCATCGCGCAGGTGGCGCGGCTGGAACAGCGTGTCGGCCGGGAACGGCCCGCGCGCGTCGATGCCGGCATCCTTGGCCTGCGCCAGCGCGGGCGTGATGATGTCGATCTCTTCGCGGCCCATGTGGCCGCTTTCGCCGGCGTGCGGGTTCAGGCCAGTGACCAGGATGCGCGGCCGCGCGATGCCGAAGCCGCGGCGCAGGTCGGCATCGATGATCGTCAGCGTCTGCACCAGCAGCGGCACCGACAGCGCGTCGGGCACCGCGCGCAGCGGCAGGTGGGTGGTGGCCAGCGCGACGCGCAGCATGGCGTGGTCGTGCGCGGGCTGGGGGCCGGCCAGCATCATCACCACGCGCGCCACGCCGGCGCGGTCGGCGAGGTACTCGGTATGGCCGGTGAAGGGCACGCCGGCGTCGTTGATGGTGCTCTTCTGCACCGGTGCCGTGACCATCGCGGCATACCGGGGCGCGGCGCCGCCGTGCGCGCGGCAGCCGTCGATGGCGGCATCGAGCAGCTTCAGCACATAGGGGCCGTTGCGCGCGTCGAGCCGTCCGGCCTCGCACGCCACCGCCAGCGGGATGTCCTCGATCACCACGCCGCCGTCGGCAATGCGCCGCTCCCAGGCATGGGTCGCGCCCAGCGCCTCGGCGCGTTCGGCCAGCAGGCGGGCATCGCCCAGCACATGGAAGCGGTACGCCCCGCCGTCGGCGCCATGGTTGGCGCCCGCCAGCTGCAGCAAGGCCCCGATGGTGATATCGGGGCCGATGCCGGCGGGTTCTCCGGTGGTGATGGCCAGGGCTAGCGGGTCGGGCATGTCGGGTCGGCGCTTGTCGTCGGACGGACGGGGACCGGCGCGTCAGCGCTGCCGGTTGACCCGGTACTCCACGTACGCCTGCGAGCGCAGCTGGCGCACCCAGTCATCATAGGCGGCGCGCAGCTTCTGTTCGCGGACTTCGGCGCGGGCAAAGTCGCGCTGCTTCTCGGGCGACAGCTCGGTTTCGCGGCGGTTCAGCACCTGGATCAGGTGCACGCCGAACTGCGTGACCACCGGCTCGGAGATCTCGTTCGGGCGCAGCCGGCTCATGGCCTGCTCGAATTCGGGCACCAGCTCGCCCGGCGAGACCCAGCCGAGATCGCCGCCGTTCTGCGCCGAACCGTCCTGCGAGAAGCGTTTGGCGGCGTCGGCGAAGTCGCCGCCGTGGGTGATGCGGTCGCGCAGCGTGCCGAGCTGGCGGCGCGCCTCGGCCTCGGGCATGTTGGGGCCGGTGCGGATCAGGATATGGCGCACCTGGGTCTGCGTGATCTTGCCCGCCGCGGCCGGGCCCGAGGCCGGCGCCGCGCGCTTGGCCACCAGCTTGACCACATGGAAGCCGGCGGCGCTCTCGATCACCTGCGGCGCCACCGCGCCGGGCTGCAGGTCGACCACGGCATTGGCGAACAGCGCCGGCAGGCGGCCGATCTCGCGGAAGCCCATGGCGCCGCCCTGGGCCGCTTCGGGGCCTTCGGAGTTGGCCTGCGCCAGTTGCGCGAAGTCGGCGCCGTCCGCGGCCTGCTTGAGCAGCCCCTCGGCCTTGGCGCGCAGCGCCTGCTTCTGCGCGTCCGAGGCATTCTCGGGCACGCGCACGAGAATCTGCGCCATGTTGTATTCGGTCGGGCCGCCGGCCGCGCCCTGGCCGCCGCGCGCCGCCAGGTAGTTGTCGATCTCGCCGTCGTAGACCTGCACCTTGGAATCGACTTCGCGCTCGCGCAGGCGGATCACCTGCACCTGCTTGCGCAGCTCGTCGCGGTACTTGGTCCAGGTCATGCCGCTGCCCTCGACCCGGCGGCGCAGCTCGGCCGCGTTCATCTGGTTCTGCTGCGCCACCGATTCGATGGCGCGGTCGACTTCCTGGTCGGTCACGCGGATGCCGGCGTCCTGCGCTGCCTGGGCCTGCACGCGCTCCATCACCAGGCGCTCGAGCACCTCGCCCAGCAGGTCGGCACGCGCGGGCACCGGCCGGCCGGCGGCGCGCAGCTGGCCCTCGATCTCGTCGGCGCGGTCAAGCAGTTCGCGCCGCGTGATCACGCTGTTGTTGACCACCGCCACCACTTCGTCGATCAGCTGCGAGCGCTTCTGCCCGCCGGCCTGCGGCACGCCGAGCTTGGGCTGGCTGGACGGGGCGGTGACATCGGACGACTGCGGCACGAAGATGCCGCTGGCGCGCGACCCGGGTGCCTTCAGTTGCGCGGCGGCGGGCAGCGCCATCGCGGCCAGCACGGCCGGCAGCAGCAGGCGGTGCCAGGACGTCAGCAAAAAGGAAAACACGGCGAATTCTTGACGTTTCATCGTAATCCGTCATTCATAGTGATCGAACTGGGTCGTCGGCACCGGCTTGGCCGAGACCGGCTCGTAGCCCGGCACGTTCAGGCGCAGGATGTTCAACGGGTTGGACCCGATCTTGGAAAGGCCACGGAACTCCACCTGCAGGAAGACCCGCCCGGTGTAGCCCTGGGTGGTATTGCGGAAACGCTGGTAGACCACGCGCCCGACCCAGCAGTCGGCAGCGTACTCGACCCCGGCCAGCGCATCGACCATCTGGCTGGCGGTCAGGTCGAAGGCGAAGCGCGCGATGCCGTAGGCGCGGCGCGTGATCGGCCACTGGCTCGACACCTCGAACTGGTCGATCGCAGTGTTGTCGGTCACCGAGGTGGGCCGGCGGTAGCGGTAGCCGGCGTTGAACACCTTGCGCGACTCGGGCCGGTACGTGAACGCTACGTTGCCGTAGTTGATCCGGTCCGAATCCGGGTTGAACTGCACCCCCGCATCCAGGTAATAGCCGCGGAACAGCTGGATGGTGGTGGCGGCCAGCAGGTCCGACGAGCCCGCCTTGGGATCGGTCAGCGTGCCGTTGAGCTGCACGCGCTGGCCGCTGAAGTCATAGCGCTGCGCCAGCGTGCCGCGGAAGCGCTCGATGCCGGTATCGGACTCGATCAGTCGCGTGGTCACGCCGCCGGTCAGCTTGTTGTTGTCGGCGATGCGGTCGTAACCGGTGAACGGGTTCTCGCTGAAGATCTGCCCGTAGCCGAAGTCGGACTGCACCGTATCGAACAGCGGGAACTGGCTCTGGTCGCGGAACGGCGTGTAGACGTAGAACAGGCGCGGCTCCAGCGTCTGCACATAGTTGACCCCGAACAGGCGGCTGATGGTCGGCGCATCGCGCTCGAAGGTCATGCCCGAGTCCAGGCTGACGGTCGGGATCGCGCGCGACAGATTGTTCTGCGCGGTCGGCGTGTTGGTGGCCGCTTCCATCTGGTACTGCGCGGCGTTGAACGAGACCTTGGGCGTCACGTACCAGCCGGCGCGCACGATCGGGTAGCTGATGCTCGGCTGGAAATACATGCGCTCGCCCTGCGGCTGCTGGAAGCCGGTGGACGTCAGCGGAATGCGGAAGCGCGTGTAGTCGGCTTCCATCTGCACGTCGAAGCCGCCCAGGTCATAGCGCAGGTACTTGCCGTTGAGCTGCGGCACGCGCTCGTAGGATGGCTCGCTGGGACGCAGCGTCTGGAACTTCTGCACCCGCGCCAGCAGGGTGAAGTCCTGCCAGTTGTAGGTGACGCCGCCTTCCTGCGTGTACTGCCGCAGCGTCGATTGCGAAACGCTGCGGTTGAAGTCGTCCGGGTAGCGGTCATCGGATACCCGGTTCAGGTTCAGGTAGGCGCCGAGCCCCGGCGCCAGCGTCTGGGTGTGCTGCAGCGAGTAGGCCCAGCGGTTCGAGTTGGTCTTCCGGTCGTCCGGCAGGAACTCGGCGCGCACGCGTCCGGAATAGGTTTCGCTCAGGTAGCGGTACTCGCCCCCGAGCTGCAGGCCGCGCTCGGTCATCAGCCGCGGGTAGAGGGTCAGGTCGCGGTTGGGCGCGATATTGACGTAGTACGGCGCGGTCAGGTCGAAACCCGATTTCGAGCTGTAGCCCATCAGCGGCGGCAGGAAGCCGCTGCGGCGGTCGTCGTTGAGCGGGAAGCTGAACGCGGGCGCGGCCGCGATCGGCACGCCGAAGAAGTTCAGCACGCCGCCGTAGGCCACGCCCACCTGGCGGTCGCTGTCCAGGTCGATCCGGTTGGCGCTGAAATACCAGTCGGCGTTGTCGGGCGAACAGGTGGTGTACGACGCCTGCCGGGCCGTGCTGCGGTTCTGGTCGAGGAAGTCGATGCGCTCGGCCTTGCCGGTGCCGCCGGTCTGCTGGAAGTAGTAGTCCGGCGACAGCATATAGCCTTCGTTGGCCTCGACCTTGAGCCGCGCCTCCGGGCCGACCGCCAGCGTGCCGCCGCGCGACATGCGCACATTGCCCTGCGCGAAGGCCTCGTCGGTGTCCTGGTCGTAGGTCAGCTTGTCGCCCTTGACCACGCCGCCGTCGCGGCGCAGTTCGGCATGGCCCTCCAGCGCGACGCCGCGCTCGCTGTAGCCGGTCATGCGGTCGGCTTCGATAAAGGTGGGGGCGTCGGGGTCGGACTCGCCCCGGGCGGCCGGCTCGGCCAGGCGCGGCACCAGTTCGCCGGACTCGACCGGCAATGGCGGCGCCGGGGGGGCGGCTTCGAACACCGGCTCGACCTGGTCGAGGTCGGGGATCGCCGAGCCGGTCATCTGGCCATGGGCACCGGCCGACAGGCCGGCCATGGCCAGCACCAGCGGGCGCAGCGCGCCCGCATGCAGGCCGCCGGCGCGCCTGGCGCGGGCCGGGGCGCGGGGGGAAGCAGGCGCAGGCAAGGCCCTGTTGTTCGGTGATCGTTGTGGTTCGGTCATTCGCACGGGTGGTCAGTCTCGGCACGGACAGCGGCTCGCCTGCAGGCCGCCAGGCCCCGCCGGGGCAGGCTGCGGGGCAACGCGGCCCCTCCCGGAGGCCACCGGCGCCCCGGTCTGGTCGGGTATTATACGGGGCAACCCGGGGTGCTCTTGCCGCTTACTTCCGGTTTCATTTGCGGCGTCATCGAGGGCTTTCCCTTTCGCTCCGCCCCGCGCCCCCATCCCCACACGTGCCTCCGACAAGTACCTGTATGGCAGCTCTTCCCCACGACCCGCGCCTGGACCAGCTCAAGGCCTGGGTGGCCGGACTCGGACCGGCATGGTCCGCCGATCCCGCTTCCTGCGTCCCGGCCTCGGCCGATGCCAGCTTCCGGCGCTATTTCCGCGTCCGCACCGGCCATCCCGCGCATCCCACCGCGATCGTGATGGACGCCCCGCCCGCGCACGAGGACTGCCGCCCGTTCATCCATGTCTGCCAGCTGTTCGGCGCCGCCGGCGTGAACGTGCCGACGGTGCTGGCGCAGGACCTGGACCAGGGTTTCCTGCTGCTGGCCGACCTGGGCAGCCAGACCTACCTGTCGAAGCTGGACGAGTCCTCCGCGCCCGGCCTGTACGCCGACGCGGCCGCCGCGCTGGTGCGCATCCAGGCCGCCACCCGCCCCGGCGAACTGCCCGCCTACGACCGCGCGCTGCTGCAGCGCGAGCTGGACCTGTTCCCGCAGTGGTACGTGGCCAGGCATCTCGGCGCGACGCTGTCCGACGCGCAGCAGGCCGACTGGCGCGAAGTGACCGAGGCGCTGCTTGCCAACAACCTCGCCCAGCCCCAGGTCTACGTGCACCGCGACTTCCACTCGCGCAACCTGATGGTGCTCGACGGCAGCGCCAACCCGGGCGTGCTGGACTTCCAGGACGCCGTGACCGGCCCGATCACCTACGACGCGGTCTCGCTGTGGCGCGACGCCTATATCGAATGGGATGAAGAGCAGCAGCTCGACTGGCTGATCCGCTACTGGGAACGCGCGCGCAAGGCCGCGCTGCCGGTCAATGCCGACTTCGGCGAGTTCTACCGCGACTTCGAATGGATGGGGCTGCAGCGCCATCTGAAGGTGCTGGGGATCTTCGCGCGCCTGTACCACCGCGACGGCAAGGACGGCTACCTGGCCAACCTGCCGCTGGTGATGAAGTACACCCGCCAGGTGGCCGGGCGCTATACCGAACTGCGCAAGCTGATCCGCCTGCTGGACGCGCTCGAAGGCGTGGCCAGCCCGGCCGGCTATACCTTCTGACGCCATGCCCGATCACGCCTCCGGTCCGGACGACAGCGCTGCGCCCGCCATCACCGCCGCCGGCGAATGGCTGGCCGGGGCGCGCGCGCTCGCGCCGATGCTGCTGGGCGTGGTGCCGTTCGGGCTGATCTACGGCGTGCTGGCGGTCGGCGCCGGCATGCCCGCATGGCTGGCCTGCGCGATGAGCGCGATCGTGTTCGGCGGCGCCTCGCAGATGATCCTGACCCAGCTGTGGAGCGCCGGCACCCCGGCGGTGGTGATCACGCTGACGGTGGCCATGGTCAACCTGCGCCACGCGCTGTATTCGGCCACCATCGCGCCGACGCTGGCGCACCTGCCGCGGCGCTGGAAGGCGCTGATCGCCTACCTGCTGACCGACGAGGCCTTTGCCGCGATGACGCACCGGCTGGGCGATACCGGCCCGCGCGCGCGCTACCGCCACTGGTACTACTTCGGCGGCGGCTTCGCGCTGTGGGCGAGCTGGCAGCTGTCGACGCTGGCCGGGGTGCTGGTCGGCGCGCAGGTGCCGCGCGACTGGCCGCTGGACTTTTTCCTGCCGCTGACCTTCATCGGCATCATCGTGCCGGGCCTGAAGCACCGCTCGCATGTCGCCGCGGCGCTGGCGGCCAGTGTGCTGGCGGTGGCGTGCTACAGCCTGCCGCACAAGCTGGGCCTGATGGTGGCCGCGCTCGGCGGCATTGCCGTGGGCATGCTGGTGCTGGGACGCGGCAACCGGCCCGGGCCGCGCGCCGCCAGCCACGCCGCTGATTCTGGCACCAGCGGCACCACCGGCAAGGAGGCCGCATGAGCGCGCTGACGCTGCTGTGGGTGTTCCTGGCCGCGGGCCTGGCCACCTTCCTGATCCGCCTGTCGTTCATCGCCGTCGAAGGCCGGGTGCGGCTGCCGTCGTGGTTTCGCACCGCGCTGCAGTTCGTGCCGGCCGCGATGCTGTCGGCGCTGATCGCCCCTGACCTGCTGATGCAGCAGGGCGAGCTTGCCCTGACCCCGACCAACGCCAGGCTGGTGGCCGGCGTGGTCGCCATCCTGATTGCCGCACGAACCCGCAGCGTGGGCTGGACCATTGCCGGCGGCATGGCCACGCTGCTTGCCCTGGAGGCCCTGTTCCGATGAAGGTGATGATCTTTGCCGCCGGCCGCGGCGAGCGCATGCGTCCGCTGACCGATGCCTGCCCCAAGCCGCTGCTGGCGGTGGGCGGCAAGCCGCTGATCGCCTGGAAGATCGAAGCGCTGGCGCGCGCGGGGCTGCGCGACATCGTCATCAACCACGCCTGGCTCGGCGCGCAGATCGAAGCCGCGCTGGGCGACGGCAGCCGTTTCGGCGTGCGCATTGCGTATTCAGCCGAAGGCGAGGCGCTGGAAACGGCAGGCGGCATCGCCAGGGCCCTGCCCCTGCTGTCGCAGGACCCGGTCCGCGGCGAGATCTTCCTGGCGGTGTCCGGCGACATCTTCTGCGACTACGATTTCCGCGCTCTGCTGCCGCGCGCGCAGGCGCTGGCGGGCGCCGCCGCACCCCGCATGCACCTGGTGATGGTGCCGAACCCCCCGTTCCACCCGCGCGGCGATTTCGCGCTGGACGCGCACGGACGGCTGTCGCTCGAGGCCGAGCCGGCCAACGGCACGCGGCTCACGTTCGGCAATATCGGGCTGTATGACACGCGGCTGTTCACCGATATCGTGCCGGGCACGCGGGTGGCGATGACGCCGATCTACCACGCCGGCATCGCCGCCGGCACCGCCACCGGCGAGCGCTTCGACGGGCGCTGGGAGAACGTGGGCACGCCGGCGCAGCTGGCCGAGCTGGACGCCATGCTGTCGGCCGCGCAAGGGCGCTAGCGCGCGACTTTGGCGCCACTGGCGCAGCGGCGCCGCCGGCGGCGGTAGAATCGGTCTGATCCTTCTTATCAGGCCAGACCATGTCCGTACCCGACACTGCCCTCCTCGCCGCCTGCCGCGAACGCCGCGCCCGAGTGCTGCAGCAACTGCGCGCCGGCGGCGGCGGCGTGGCGATCCTGCCCACCGCGCCGGAAGCCATGCGCAACCGCGACAGCGACTATCCGTACCGGCACGACAGCTATTTCTATTACCTGAGCGGCTTTACCGAGCCCGAAGCGGTGCTGGTGCTGGTCGCCGGCGCGCCCGGCGACCCGGCCGAAGCCGACCGCAGCATCCTGTTCTGCCGCCCCAGGCATGAAGAGCGCGAGATCTGGGACGGTTTCCGCTTCGGCCCCGAAGGCGCGCGCGCCGCGTTCGGCTTCGACGAAGCGTATTCGGTCGAAGAGATCGACGCCACGCTGCCGCCGCTGCTCGCCAACCGCGCGCAGCTGGCCTACCCGCTGGCCGATTCGATCCGCACCGACATGCAGATGCGCCGCTGGCTCGACGCGGTGCGCATGCAAAGCCGCGCCGGCGTGGCCGCACCGTCGGTGGCGCTCGATATCCGCACCCTGCTCGATGAAATGCGCCTGTTCAAGGATGCCGGCGAGCTGGCCACCATGCGCCGCGCCGCGGCGATTTCCGCGGGCGCGCATGTGCGCGCGATGCAGGCCACCCGCGCCGGCCTGCGCGAGTACCACCTGGAAGCCGAGCTGCTCTATGAATTCCGCCGCCATGGCGCGCAGAGCGTGGCCTACAACTCGATCGTCGCCGCCGGCCCCAACGCCTGCGTGCTGCACTACCGCGCCGGCCCGGCCGAGCTGAAGGACGGCGACCTGTGCCTGATCGACGCCGGCTGCGAGCTGGATGGCTACGCGTCGGATATCACACGCACCTTCCCGGTCTCGGGCCGCTTCTCGCCGGCGCAGCGCGAGCTGTATGACCTGGTCGTGGCCGCGCAGCAGGCCGCCATCGCCGAGACCCGCGCCGGCGTGCCCTACAACGTGCCGCATGACGCCGCCGTGCGCGTGCTGGCGCAGGGCATGCTCGATACCGGCCTGCTCGACCGCAACAAGGAAGGCACGCTCGACGACGTGCTGGCCAGCGGCAGCTACCGCCGCTTCTACATGCACCGCACCGGCCACTGGCTGGGCATGGACGTGCATGACGTGGGCGAATACCGCGTCGCCGGCCACAGCGGCGAAGGCGAGCGCCCGTGGCGGCCGCTGCAGCCGGGCATGGTGCTGACCATCGAACCCGGCATCTACGTGCGCCCGGCCGAGGACGTGCCCGAGCGCTACTGGCACATCGGCATCCGCATCGAGGACGACGCCGTGGTCACCGACGGCGACTGCGAGCTGATCACGCGCGGCGTGCCGGTGCTCGCCGACGAGATCGAGGCGCTGATGCGCGACCGCGCCAGCGCGGGGGGCCAGCGATGATCGGCTGGCTGCGCAGGATCCTGCCGGGCCAGGATGGCGCCCGCGACCAGGCCGGCAGCGCCCGGCGACCCGATCCATCCGAACCGTTTATCGTCAACCTGTACGACGACCGCGTGGTGGTGCATCGCCCCGACGGCCAGCGTGAAGAGATCGCGTGGAACGTGCTCGAGCGCGTGGTGGTGCGCGTGTCCGACCGCGCGCCATGGGCCGGCACCGCGTGGCTGATCCTGATCGGCGAGCCGGACTCGCGCCAGGGCTGCGTGGTCCCGTTCGATGCCGCCAATCATGCCGCGCTGCTGGAACAGCTGCGCGCGCTGCCGGGCTTCAACCAGCAGAAGCTCGACAACGCGCTGCGCGATGCCGCGGCAGGCAAGTCGCGCTCGGACGCAATCTGCTGGAAACGCGGCGCCGAAGCCCAGCCCGGAACCGATGCCGACCATGCAGGAGGCAGTGACGATGCCGGCCGCGCAGCCTGATTTCGACGGCCCCGCCGATCTCGCCATCGTTGGCGGCGGGCCGGTCGGGCTGGCGCTGGCGTGCCAGCTGTTGCGCACCACCGGCTGGCGCATCGTGCTGATCGACGCCGCCACGCCGGCGCGCGCGGCGCGCGACCCGCGCGCGATCGCGCTGTCGCACGGCAGCCGCCAGCTGCTGGAGCAGATCGGCGCCTGGCCGGTGCCGGGCAGCCCGATCGAGCATATCCATGTGTCGCAGCGCGGCCGCTTCGGCCATGTCCGGCTGCACCATGACGACTACGGCGTGCCGGCGCTCGGCTACGTGGTGCGCTACGGCGAACTGTGCAACGTGCTGGAGCGCGCGCTGGCGCAGGCCGCGCAGGCACCCGGCGCGGGCCGGCTGCGGCGCGTGTTCGAAACCCGCATCGAGCGGATCGAACAGGATCCGGTGCCGCGCGGCGCGGACGTGGCGGATGCCGGCATCGTGCAGCTCGAGGGCACGGGCCCGGACGGCCAGGCGGCACGGTTTGCCGCGCGCCTGGCGGTGCAGGCCGAGGGCGGGCTGTTCCATGAACAGGCCGCGCACCAGGGCCGCGGCGCGCGCACGCGCGACTACCGCCAGACCGCGGTGATCGCCCACGTAACGTGCTCGCGCCCGCAGCCCGGCTGGGCCTGGGAGCGCTTTACCGAGGAAGGCCCGCTGGCGCTGCTGCCGCACGAGGAGCACGGCACGCCCGGCTACGCGCTGGTGTGGTGCTGCCCGCCGGAGCAGGCGGCGCGCCGGCTGGCGCTGCCGGAAGCCGAATTCGCGGCCGAGCTGGGCCGCGCCTTCGGCGACCGCATGGGCCAGTTCACGCTGGCGGGCAAGCGCCACGCCTTCCCGCTGGGGCTGAACGCCGCCCCGGTGACGGTCAACGGGCGCGTGGTGGCGGTCGGCAATGCCGCGCAGACGCTGCATCCGGTGGCCGGACAGGGGCTGAACCTGGGCCTGCGCGATGCCTTTGCGCTGGCCGACTCGCTGCGCGGCGCCTGCACCCCGCAGGCGCTGCAGGCGTTTGCCGGCCGGCACCGGCTGGACCGCGCCGTCACCATCGGCGTGACCGACCTGCTGCCGCGCGTGTTCGGCGTCGGCTTCCCGCTCGCCGCCCATGCCCGCGGCGCGTCGCTGGCGGCGCTGGCATGCCTGCCGCCGCTGCGCCACGCGCTGGCGCGCCACATGATGTTCGGCATGCGCCGCTGAACGGCCGGCCTGCCGCTGCCAGTGGCGCTTGCGCCACTGGCAGCGCCGCATCGCGCCACGGCCGGTGGCGCCCTGCGCCGCGGATGCTCAAATCTTGGGCAACGGCGACCGATTTGGCGGTAGAATCCTGCCCTCGCACATGTCCCGATCCACCGCCGGCAGCAGTTTCGGCAGGGGCATGTTTTTCCGTTTCGTCTCTGTTTCCCCTCCAGCCCTTGAGCAGGCTGCCCCGGTCCGTCGCGGCGCAATGGCGTGCGGCGCAGCCGGGGCCGCCGGGACCGGGCCACCAGGACCGCCGCTTCACCGCCAGCAACCGCCACCACCGCCGTGCAGATCGGACCTCACCAACTCCGCAACAACCTGTTTGTCGCCCCGATGGCGGGCGTGACCGACCGGCCCTTCCGCCAGCTGTGCAAGCAGCTGGGCGCGGGCTACGCGGTGTCGGAGATGGTTGCGTCCAATGCCCAGCTGTGGAAGAGCGAGAAGACCATGCGCCGCGCCAACCACGCCGGCGAGGTCGAGCCCATCGCGGTGCAGATCGCCGGCGCCGAGCCGGCGATGATGGCCGAGGCCGCACGCTACAACGTCGACCGCGGCGCGCAGATCATCGACATCAACATGGGCTGTCCGGCCAAGAAGGTGTGCAACGTCGCCGCCGGCTCGGCGCTGCTGCAGAACGAGCCGCTGGTGGTGCGCATCGTCGAGGCGGTGGTTGGCGCGGTCGGTGACCGCGTGCCGGTCACGCTGAAGATCCGCACCGGCTGGAACCGCGAAAACCGCAATGCGCTGCGCGTCGCGCGCATGGTCGAGGACGCCGGCATCAGCATGCTGACCATCCACGGCCGCACCCGCGCCGACCTGTACCACGGCGACGCCGAGTACGAGACCATTGCCGCGGTCAAGGCAGCGGTGTCGATCCCGGTGGTCGCCAACGGCGATATCACCACGCCGCAGAAGGCCAAAGAGGTGCTGGCACTGACCGGCGCCGACGCGATCATGATCGGCCGCGCGGCGCAGGGCCGGCCGTGGCTGTTCCGCGAGATCGAGCACTTCCTGAAGACCGGCGAGATGCTGCCGTCGCCGGAAGTGGCCGAGATCCGCGCCATCATGAATGCGCACCTGGAAGACCACTACGCCTTCTACGGCGAGTTCACCGGCGTGCGCACCGCGCGCAAGCACATTGCCTGGTACACGCGCGGGCTGCGCGGCGCCAACCTGTTCCGCCACCGCATGAACACGCTGGAAAGCACCGCCGAGCAGCTGGCGGCGGTCAACGCGTTCTTCGACGAGCAGGCGCAGATTTCCGACCGGCTGGTGTATGTCGACGACGCGGGGCAAGACCGGGACGAAGCGAACAACAACAAAGACGGGGAGTTGCTTGCCGCATGAGCCGCAACGCTATCGACCAGTGCATCCGGGAAAGCCTGGATACGTACTTTCGCGACCTGGACGGCGAAGAGCCGTCGAACATGTACAACATGGTGCTCGAGGCGGTCGAACGGCCGCTGCTGGAAGCCGTGATGGTGCGCGCCGAGCGCAACCAGTCGCTGGCGGCCGCCTACCTGGGCATCAATCGCAATACGCTGCGCAAGAAGCTGCAGCAGCACGGTTTACTTTGAATTTGAAGCGTTTCCCACTGCCATGATCAAGCAAGCCCTACTCTCCGTTTCCGACAAGACCGGCATCGTCGATTTCGCGCGCGAACTGAACGCGCTCGGCGTCACGCTGCTTTCCACCGGCGGCACCGCCAAGCTGCTGGCCGACAGCGGCCTGCCCGTGACGGAGGTGGCCGACTACACCGGCTTCCCGGAAATGCTCGACGGCCGCGTCAAGACGCTGCACCCCAAGGTGCACGGCGGCATCCTGGCGCGCCGCGACCTGCCCGAGCACATGGCCGCGCTGGCCGAACACAATATCCCGACCATCGACCTGCTGGTGGTGAACCTGTACCCGTTCCAGCAGACCGTGGCCAAGGATGACTGCACCCTGCCCGACGCGATCGAGAACATCGACATCGGCGGCCCGACCATGCTGCGCTCGGCGGCCAAGAACCACCGCGACGTGACCGTGATCGTCGACCCGGCCGACTACGCCGTGGTGCTGAATGAAATGCGCGCCAACGGCAACAGCGTCGGCTACGACACCAATTTCCGCCTGGCCACCAAGGTGTTCGCGCACACCGCGCAGTACGACGGCGCCATCACCAACTACCTGACCAGCCTCGGTGCCGACAAGTCGCACCAGGCCCGCAGCGCCTACCCGCAGACGCTGAACCTGGCCTTCGACAAGGTGCAGGAAATGCGCTACGGCGAGAACCCGCACCAGTCGGCGGCGTTCTACCGCGACCTGAAAGCCGTCGACGGCGCGCTCGCCAACTATGTGCAGCTGCAGGGCAAGGAACTGTCGTACAACAACATCGCCGACGCCGACGCCGCGTGGGAGTGCGTCAAGTCGTTCGACGCCGCCGCCGGCGCCGCCTGCGTCATCATCAAGCACGCCAACCCGTGCGGCGTGGCGCTGGGCGCCAATGCGCTCGAAGCGTATGACAAGGCGTTCAAGACCGATTCCACCTCGGCCTTCGGCGGCATCATCGCCTTCAACGTCGAGCTGGACGAGGCCGCCGCACAGGCGGTTGCCAAGCAGTTCGTCGAAGTGCTGATCGCGCCGTCGTTCAGCGCCGCCGCGCGCGCGGTGTTCGCGGCCAAGCAGAACGTGCGCCTGCTCGAGATCCCGCTGGGCAAGGGCATCAACCAGCATGACTTCAAGCGCGTCGGCGGCGGCCTGCTGGTGCAGAGCCCGGACGCCAAAAACGTGCAGCCGTCCGAGCTGCGCGTGGTGACGCGCCGCCACCCGACCCCGAAGGAAATGGACGACCTGATGTTCGCCTGGCGCGTGGCCAAGTTCGTCAAGTCCAACGCCATCGTGTTCTGCGGCGGCGGCATGACGCTGGGCGTCGGCGCCGGCCAGATGAGCCGCGTCGATTCGGCTCGCATCGCCAGCATCAAGGCGCAGAACGCCGGCCTGACGCTGGCCGGCTCGGCCGTGGCATCGGACGCGTTCTTCCCGTTCCGCGACGGGCTCGACGTGGTGGTCGATGCGGGCGCGACCTGCGTGATCCAGCCGGGTGGCTCGGTGCGCGATGATGAAGTGATCGCAGCCGCCGACGAGCGCGGCATTGCGATGGTGCTGACGGGCACGCGGCATTTCCGGCATTAAGCACGTCCGATCCCATCGGTTTGCTCCCCTCTCCCGCGCGCGGGAGAGGGGCCGGGGGTGAGGGCAGGCGCCGGTATACCACAAGCCGTACTTCGTGGACATTCCGGCCCTCTCCCCAACCCTCTCCCGCAAGCGGGAGAGGGAGCACGCAAATGGTCGTGCAAACGCCAGCGGACAAATCCTGCCTTTCCCGCCTTTGCAGCGACGCCTCGCGCGACCCTCCGCGCAAAAAGCAATACACTAGTCGGCGTCCTCCCTACCCCATCCCCATGCGAATCCTAGGCATCGACCCCGGCCTGCGCACCACCGGCTTCGGCGTGATCGAGAAGCAGGGCAACAAGCTTGCCTACATCGCCTCGGGCACGATCAAGAGCGACGGCAATGCCAACCTGCCGGAGCGGCTGAAAACGCTGTACGACGGCATCAGCGAAGTGTCGCGGACCTATGCGCCCGACTGCGCGGCGATCGAGAAGGTCTTCGTCAACGTCAACCCGCAATCGACGCTGCTGCTCGGCCAGGCCCGCGGCGCGGCGATCTGCGGGCTGGTCGGCTACGGGCTGCCGGTGTTCGAATACACCGCGCTGCAGCTGAAGGTGGCGGTGGTCGGCTATGGCCGCGCCAACAAGGCGCAGGTGCAGGAAATGGTCACGCGGCTGCTGATGCTGCCGGGCCAGCCCGGCAGCGATGCGGCCGATGCGCTGGGCGTGGCGATCTGCCATGCCAACGGCGGCGATACCCTGGGCACGCTCGCCGGCCTGGCGCCGGACCTGGTGCGCAAGGGCATGCGCGTGCGGCGCGGGCGCCTGGTCGGCTGAGCGCGCCCGCTGCGCAGCGCGGCGCGCTGTCGCGTCTTTTACAATCGGGCCTTGGTCCCACCACAGGAACGCTGCATGCCTAGCCAGTCCCGACTGCGCGCGCCGCGCCCGCGCGCCAGCCTCGCCCATGTTGTTGCCGCCTGCCGGCGCTGGCTGTTGCCGGCCGCCGCCGCCGCGGCGTGCGCCGTGCTGGCCGCGGGCTGCGCCACGGCGCCGCGCGCCAAGCGCGCCGCGCCGCCGGCTGCGCCGGCGCCGGCGCCTGCCGCCAGCGCTGCGGCCGCTGCGGCCCCGCAGCCCAAGCCGCTGGTGATCGCGCATCGCGGTGCCAGCGCGCTGCGCCCCGAACATACGCTGGCCGCCTATGCCAAGGCGATCGAGGACGGCGCCGACGCGATCGAGCCCGACCTGGTCATCACGCGCGACGGCGTGCTGGTGGCGCGCCACGAGAACGACATCACCGGCACCACCAACGTCGCCGAACTGCCGCAGTTTGCCGAGCGCAAGCGCACCAAGGTGATCGACGGCGAACGCCTGACCGGATGGTTCACCGAGGATTTCACGCTGGCCGAACTGAAGACGCTGCGCGCGCGCGAACGGATCCCGCGCCTGCGCCCGGCCAATGCGCGCCTGAACGACCAGTTCGAGGTGCCGGCCTTCGACGAGATCGTGCGCCTGGCCGAGCAGGCCGCGCTGCGCACCGGCAAACCCGTCGGCATCTATGCCGAGCTGAAGCACCCCAGCTACTTCCGCGGCATCGGCTTGCCGCTGGAGGACAAGCTGGCCGCGGCGTTGCGGGCGCAGCCGTACCTGCGCAATGCGCCGGTGTTTATCCAGTGCTTCGAGAGCGGCAGCCTGCGCACGCTGCGGCGCACGCTGGGCAAGGGACTGGACAACGTCAGGCTGGTGCAGCTGATCGGCAACCCGCGCAAGGGCCCGGCCGACTGGAAGCTGGCCGGCGACGGCCGCACCTTCGGCGATATGCTGAGCGCGACCGGCCTGCGCGAAATCGCGGCCTACGCCGACGGCATCGGCCCTGAAAAAAGCAGCGTGGTGCCGCGCGACGCGAACGGCGCGCTGGCCGCGCCGACGGCAGTCGTGCAGCAGGCCCATGCCGCCGGCCTGTTTGTCCACCCTTACACCTTCCGCCCGGAAAACAGCTTCCTGCCCAGGGCGCTGCAGACCGGCGGCGACGATGCCACGCGCAGCCCGGCGGGCATGGAGCGCGAGGTGCAGGCCTTCGTCGCGGCCGGCATCGACGGCTTCTTTACCGACGACCCGGCGCTGGGCCGGCGCGCCGTCGATACCCCGGTGCGCTGAGCCGTGCGGCCGCCGCGCTACACTGGCGGCCGCCTCTTTCCTGACTTCCTGTTCCCTCCCCCCGCACCATGATCGGACGCATTGCCGGCACCCTCATCGAGAAGAACCCCCCGCACCTGCTGGTCGACTGCCACGGCGTCGGCTACGAGGTCGACGTGCCGATGAGCACGTTTTACAACCTGCCCGCGGTGGGCCAGCCGGTGACGCTGCTGACGCAGCTGATCGTGCGCGAGGATGCGCACCTGCTGTACGGCTTCGGCAGCGCGGCCGAGCGCAACACCTTTCGCGAACTGATCAAGATCACCGGCATCGGCGCGCGCATGGCGCTGGCGGTGCTGTCGGGCATGTCCGTGCCCGAGCTGGCGCAGGCGATCACGCTGCAGGAAGCCGGGCGCCTGACGCGCATTCCCGGCATCGGCAAGAAGACCGCCGAGCGGCTGCTGCTGGAGCTCAAGGGCAAGCTCGGCGCGGAACTGGGCCATGCGCCGGGCACGCCGGCGGTGCCCGACAGCGCCGTCGACGTGCTCAATGCGCTGCTGGCGCTGGGCTACTCGGAGAAGGAAGCCGCCGCGGCGATCAAGCAGGTGCCGGCCGGCACCGGCGTGTCCGAGGGCATCAAGCTGGCGCTGAAGGCGCTGTCCAAGGCTTGAGTCCGGCATAGGCGCGTAGAATGGCGCATTGTTGCCGCTGTCCGGGCCCCTGACCACCATGATCGAAACAGACAAGCTTGCCGCCCCCGCCCGCGTGATCGCCGCGACCCCCGCCTCGTCGCACGAGGAGGCGTTCGAGCGCGCCCTGCGGCCCAAGCTGCTGGACGAGTATGTCGGCCAGGAAAAGGTGCGCGGGCAGCTCGATATCTTCATGCACGCCGCGCGCAACCGGCGCGAGGCGCTCGACCACGTGCTGCTGTTCGGCCCGCCCGGGCTGGGCAAGACCACGCTGGCCCACATCATCGCGCGCGAGATGGGCGTCAACCTGCGCCAGACCTCCGGCCCCGTGCTCGAGCGCCCGGGCGACCTGGCCGCGCTGCTGACCAACCTGGAAGCCAACGACGTCCTCTTCATCGACGAGATCCACCGGCTCTCGCCGGTCGTCGAGGAAATCCTGTACCCGGCGCTCGAGGACTACCAGATCGACATCATGATCGGCGAAGGCCCGGCGGCGCGCTCGGTCAAGCTGGACCTGCAGCCGTTCACGCTGGTGGGCGCCACCACGCGCGCCGGCATGCTGACCAACCCGCTGCGCGACCGCTTCGGCATCGTCGCGCGGCTGGAGTTCTATACCGCCGACGAACTGGCCCGCATCGTCAGCCGCTCGGCCCAGTTGCTGCAGGCCCGCATCGATCCGCAGGGCGCGCTGGAAATCGCCCGGCGCGCGCGCGGCACGCCGCGCATCGCCAACCGGCTGCTGCGCCGGGTGCGCGACTATGCCGAAGTCAAGGGCGACGGCACCATCACGCGCGAGATGGCGGATGCCGCGCTGGCAATGCTGGATGTGGACCGCGTCGGCTTCGACCTGATGGACCGCAAGCTGCTCGAGGCCGTGCTGCACAAGTTCGGCGGCGGCCCGGTCGGCGTGGACAACCTGGCCGCGGCCATCGGCGAAGAGCGCGACACCATCGAGGACGTGCTGGAACCCTACCTGATCCAGCAGGGCTACCTGCAGCGCACCCCGCGCGGGCGCGTGGCGACCGCCGCGGCCTACCGGCATTTCGGCCTGGCCAGCCCGCAAGGCATGGCGGGCGGCGCCGGCGAACTGTTCGGCGACGCCTGACCCGGCTGCACGACGTGCGCCATGGCGCACACGCCGCGTTCAATTAAGCGTTTTAGATTCCCACCCCAAATTTTTTCGAAGTGGATTGCTGGCTGGTGGCCGAATGTCCACAATGGCTTCATCGGCACCTGCCTGGTGCCGCGACGGCTGTGTCCGCCGGGGCACGGCTCCTTCGCAAACCTGTCAAGGAAAGCCATGATCCGCCAGTGCTCCAGCCTGCTCGCCGCACTTTTCGCCCTGACCGCGTTCACCGCTGGCACCGCCAACGCCCAGCGCCCGCCCGCACCGGTCGGCGTGGCCGAGGAAGCCGTCATCAGCGGCAAGATCATCGATATCGATCCGGACACCAAGGCGGTGCTGGTGCAGGGCCCGCGCGGCAACGTGGTGGAACTGGTGGGTGGCGACGAAGTCCGCAATTTCGGCCAGATCCGCAAGGGCGACATCCTCACCGTGGCGCGCGGCGCCGCACTGGTCGCGGCGCTGGAGCCGGTCGACAGCAAGGCGACGGCACTGGGCGAATCGGTCGAGCGCACCACGCGCGCAGCCGAAGGCGGCAAGCCCGGCATCATGCGCGAGATCACCACCACGGTGACCGCACAGATCACCAAGGTCGACCCGGCCAAGCGCCAGCTCACCTTCCGCGGCCCGCGCGAGACGCTGCGCACGGTCAAGGTCCAGGACCCGGCCATCGACCTGAAGGGCATCAAGCAAGGCCAGATGGCCAAGATCGTCTACCGTGAAGTCGTGGCCATTACGGTCAAGGCGCCAGCGGCAGCCGCAGCAAACTGAGCCACTGAATCAGGCGCGGTACTTTTCCCATCAGGAGGTTACCTATGAATCGTCGCCACTTTGTTACCCGGGTCGCCGGATCGGGCCTGCTCGTCGCCACCGTGATGGCCGCGGGCTGCACCACCACCGGCACCAGCGCCTCGAGCGATCCGGCCGCCAAGCGCAAGGAAATCGACGCCGGCGTCGATGGCGCGCTGAACCGGTTGTACACGTCGGTCAACGGCTCGCGCGAGCTGGCCCAGCGCGCGCAGGGCATCCTGGTGTTCCCGCGCGTGATCGCGGCCGGCCTGGTGGTCGGCGGCGAGTATGGCGAAGGCGCGCTGCGCGCGAAGGGCTCGACGGTGGGCTACTACAGCACCGCGCAGGCCTCGGTCGGCCTGACCGCCGGCGGCCAGTCCAAGGCGGTCATCATCATGTTCATGACCCCGGAGGCCTACAACAAGTTTGTTTCCAGCAAGGGCTGGACCGCCGGCGCCGACGCCAACGTGGCGATCGCCAAGGTCGGCGCCAACGGCCAGCTCGATACGCTGACCACGCAGCAGCCGGTGGTGGGCTTCGTGCAGACCAATGCCGGGCTGATGTTCGACGTCTCCGTGAACGGCTCCAAGATTACCAAGCTGGACATCTGACGCGGCCGTTGCGCCCGTCCCTTCCGCACTGCTCAGGATTCCCGGCTTCGGCCGGGAATTTTTATTTCGGGCTGCCGGCGGCCAGCCTGGCGCGGCGGATTGCCGGGCCCGCTGGCATAATCGCGCGCAAAACATTGCGCGCCAGCGCCCCAGAACCGGGAGCCCCCATGTCCGCCATCCCCGCCAGCCCCGCCAGCGCACCCCAGGCCGGCCGCGTCTACCGCTACTACGACTTCGTCATGGTGGCGTTCGTCACCGTGCTGCTGTGCTCGAACCTGATCGGCGCGGCCAAGGCGGCGCAGGTGACGCTGCCGCTGATCGGCACGGTCACCTTCGGCGCGGGCGTGCTGTTCTTCCCGATCTCCTACATCTTCGGCGACGTGCTGACCGAGGTCTACGGCTACGGGCGCGACCGCCGCGTGGTCTGGGCGGGCTTCGCCGCGCTGGCCTTCGCCACCTTCATGAGCGTGGTGGTGCTGAACATGCCGGTGGCGCCGTTCATGGCGGACTACCAGAAGAGCCTGCAGGACGTGTTCGGCAACACCTGGCGCATCGCGCTCGGCTCGCTCATTGCGTTCTGCTGCGGCAGCTTTACCAACAGCTACGTGCTGGCCAAGATGAAGCTGTGGACGGCGGGCCGGTGGCTGTGGACGCGCACCATCGGCTCGACGCTGGCCGGCGAGCTGGTGGACTCGTCGCTGTTCTACGTCATTGCCTTCTACGGCATCTGGCCGCTGGAGCAGGTGATCCAGGTGGCGGTGGCGCAGTATGTGCTGAAGACCGGGTGGGAAGTGGTGATGACGCCGGTAACGTACAAGGTGGTGGGCTTCCTGAAGCGGGCCGAGAACGAGGACTACTTCGACCGGCACACCAACTTCACGCCGTTCCGCGTCAGGGTCTAGCGCTGGCGCTACGGCACGCGGCGATCGACTTCATCGAGCGCCAGGTTGTCCAGGTGGCTGACGTCGCCCCACTGCGCCAGCGTCAGGTGGGTGCTGTCGCTGCGCAGGCGGTTGACGCTGGCATTGAGCAGCTCGTGCTGGCGCGGCGCTTCCAGCGTCATGCCGGTGGCTTCGCGGTAGAGGCAATCGAGCACGCCGCCGTGCGCCACCAGCGCGATGCGCTCGCCCGGATGCCGGCGCGACAGCGCCAGCACCGCATCGACCGCGCGCTCGTGGAAGCCCAGCAGCGACTCGCCCTCGGGCGGCGCGTAATCGGGCACGCGCGCCTGCCAGCGGGCAAAGTCTTCCGGCAGGTGCTCGGCCACCTCGGCGTAGGTCTTGCCCTGCAGCGAGCCGTAGCTGCGCTCGCGCAGCCGCGCATCGGCGCGCACCTGCAGCCCCAGCGCGTCGGCCAGCGGCCGGGCCGTTGCCAGCGCGCGCGACAGGTCGCTCGAATACACCGCATCGATCGGTTCGCCCGCCAGCGCATGGGCCAGCGCGCGGGCCTGGGCATGGCCGGTCTCGTTCAGCGGAATATCGAGCTGGCCTTGCAGCCGGCGCTCCCGGTTCCAGGCCGTTTCGCCGTGGCGGATCACGATCAGGTGGGTAAAGGCCAGCGAATGCGGCCCGGGGCTTTGCGACATGCCGTTTCCTTCGGGGTTGCTGCGGGGGCTTGCGTGGGGCCGTGTGGTGCCGTGCCGGCCCGGCACCGCGCAAAACGCGGCACCGGCCGGGCGTCAGGCCGCCGATGACTTGGCCAGCTTCGGGTTCAGCGTATAGGTGCCGGTCAGGCTGGCCTGCGCCAGCACGTGGCCCTGGATCGCCTCGCGCACCTGGGTGCCGGTGAAGGTGCCTTCCAGCGGCAGACGGTCGAGGTCCAGCGCATACAGCGTGAACACGTAGTGGTGCAGCAGCGCGTCGTTCCACGGCGGGCACGGGCCGTCATAGCCGTAGTAGTCGCCCTTCATGTCGGCATCGCCGGCGAACCAGCCGGTGTAGTCGTTGATGCCGTGGCGCAGGCCGCCCGCGGTGGCGGTGCCGCCGGTGGCTTCCGGTCCCGGCTTGCCGCGCGCGATCACGCCGTCGCTGTGCGAGCCCGCGGCGATCGAGGTCAGGCCGGGCGGGATGTCGACCAGCACCCAGTGGAAGAAATCGACGCGCGGCAGCGCGGCCGGCACTTCGCGGCCTTCCTGGTTGACGTCGTCGCCCCGGCTGGGCACGTCGCGGTCATGGCAGATCAGCACGAACGAGCGCGTCTCGGCCGGCGCGTCTTCCCAGTGCAGGTCGGGATTGCGGTTGTTCGACAGGGCCACGTGGGCGGCGGCGTCGGGCACGCAGAAGGCGAACTCGCCGGGGATCGGCGCGTTGTCTTGGAAGGACTTGCTCCAGAGTTTCATTTGTCTCTCCTGTCTTGGTGCCGCGCCGGGGGCGCGGCAGCTTGGAATCGGTTCAGGCCGGCGGCACGCGCAGCCAGAAGGTGACCGGACCGTCGTTGACCAGGCTGACCTGCATCATCGCGCCGAACTCGCCGGTCTGCACCTGCGGATGCGCGGCGCGGGCGCGCGCGACGAAATGCTCGTACAGGCGCCGGCCGTCCTCGGGCGACGCCGCGGGGGTGAAGCTGGGCCGCGTGCCGCTGTTGGTATCGGCCGCCAGCGTGAACTGCGACACCACCAGCAGCCCGCCCGGATTGCCGTTGCCATCGATGTTCTGCACCGGCAGGTTCATCTTGCCCGCGGCATCGGAAAACACGCGGTACGACAGCATCTTGGCCAGCAGCCGCTCGGCCTGCGCCTCGGTGTCGCCACGCTCGGCGCAGACCAGCGCCAGCAGGCCGGCACCGATTTCGCCGGTGGTGCGGCCTTCGACCGTGACACGGGCCTGGGCCACCCGCTGGATCAGCGCGATCATCGCCGCCTCAGGCCAGCGTCACGCGCGCGAAGCGGCGCTTGCCGACCTGCACGACGTAGGTGCCCGCGGCCACCTTGGTGGCCTTGTCGCTCACGGTGGCGCCGTCGATCTTGACGCCGCCCTGCTCGATATTGCGGTTGGCTTCCGAGGTCGACGGCACCAGGTTGGCCTGCTTGAGCAGCTGCGCGATGCCCAGCGGCGCGCCGGCCAGGCTCACTGCCGGGATATCGTCCGGCACGCCGCCGCGGGCGCGGTGGTTGAAGTCTTCCAGCGCCTTCTCGGCATCGGCCTGGCTGTGGAAGCGCGCCACGATCTCCTGCGCCAGCAGCACCTTGCAGTCGCGCGGGTTGCGGCCGGCGGCGATCTCCTGCTTCATCAGGTCGATCTCGCTCATCGGGCGGAACGACAGCAGCGTGAAGTACTGCCACATCAGGTCGTCCGAGATGCTCATCAGCTTGCCGAACATCTCGTTGGGCGCCTCGGTCACGCCAACGTAGTTGCCCTTGGACTTGGACATTTTCTCGACGCCGTCCAGGCCCACCAGCAGCGGCATGGTCAGGATGCACTGCGGCTCCTGCCCGTACTCCTTCTGCAGCTCGCGCCCGACCAGCAGGTTGAACTTCTGGTCGGTGCCGCCCAGCTCCAGGTCGGACTTCAGCGCCACCGAGTCGTAACCCTGCATCAGCGGGTAGAGGAACTCGTGCACGGAAATCGGAATGCCGGAGCGGAAGCGCTTGGTGAAGTCGTCGCGCTCCATCATGCGCGCCACGGTGTACTTGGCCGCCAGCTGGATCATGCCGCGCGCGCCGAGCGGATCGCACCACTCGCTGTTGTAGCGGATCTCGGTGCGGGCCGGGTCGAGCACCAGGCTGGCCTGGCGATAGTAGGTCTGGGCGTTGGCCTCGATCTGCTCGCGCGTGAGCGGGGGGCGCGTGCTGTTGCGGCCCGACGGGTCGCCGATGGTCGAGGTGAAGTCGCCGATCAGGAAGATCACCTGGTGGCCGAGGTCCTGCAGCTGGCGCAGCTTGTTCAGCACCACGGTGTGGCCGATATGGATGTCGGGCGCGGTCGGGTCCAGCCCCAGCTTGATGCGCAGCGGCACGCCGGTGGCCTCGCTGCGCGCCAGCTTCTGCGCCCACTCCGCTTCGATCAGCAGTTCGTCGCAGCCGCGCTTGGAGACCTCCAGGGCCTGCATCACCGAGGGCGTCAGGGGGTATTTGGCCGGTGGGGCCGAGGCAACTTCAGTCATCACGTAAGTCTTTGAAATACTTGAAATTTTAGGAAATCTGCCGACAGCCGCCAGGGCCGGATTTTGGTATAATCCGCGTTTCCGGGCGCCTGCGGAAGCCTTTCCGGTGCGCCACCCGCCACTTTGCGCAGCAGTTTGCACAGCAAGGCAGGCGACCAAAATAACTGAATACTGAACAGCACGCGCCGCACCTCGGGGGAGGAAGGCAGACGAGACACATCGTCCCCGGCAGCGGGCTCAGACCAAGGTTGAATTTTACGTGATGTGGTCCAGACTCCGCGAAGTTTTCGCGCGTGAGCTGGTGGTGCTGGTCGATCCGACCAGCCCCCAGCATGCGCGGCGGCGCAAACAACTGACGGCCTCGGTCGGTGCGATCTTCACGCTCGGCATGGCCGCGGCCATGGGTGTCGCGCCGCGCAGCGCCTACGATGATCCGCGCGCCCCGCGCACGCAGCAGGCGCTGCGCATGCCCGACGTGCGCGAACAGCTCGAACAGCTCACCGACAGCCAGGCCGTGTACGTGCGCGAAGAGCGCATGCAGCGCGGCGACACCATTGCCAGCCTGCTCAAGCGGCTGGGCGTGGACGATGCCGACGCGCAGGCGTTCATCGTCAAGAACCCCACCGCGCGCGGCCTGTTCAACCTGAACCCGGGCCAGGCGGTGCAGGCGGAAATCGACGAGAGCAACACGCTGGTGTCGCTGCAGGCCAACCTGGGCGGCGACGCGGCGGCCTCGCGCGAGCTGGTGATCGAGCGCGTGCGCGCCGCCAGCGGCGACACCGCCGCCGCGTACAAGGCCAAGGTCCAGCGCGTCGACAACGACGTCCACTACGAGATGGCCTCGGGCGCGATTTCCGCGGGCGGCTTCTTCAAGGCCATGGACGCGGCCCACGTGCCCGACGAAGTGGTGCAGCAGATGCTGTCGATCTTCTCCGGCGTGATCGACTTCCACCACGACATCGCCGGCGGCGACCGCTTCCGCATCATCTATGAAGCGGGCTTCCGCGACGGCACCTTCGTGCGCAATGGCCGCGTGGTCGCGGTGGAGCTGATCAACCGCAACCAGCTGCACCAGGCGCTGTGGTTCGCGCCCGAGGGCAGCAAGGACGGCGGCGCCTACTACACCTTCGACGGGCGCAGCATGAAGCGGCCGTTCCTGCGTTCCCCGGTTGAGTTCTCGCGCGTGTCCTCGGGCTTCGGCGGCCGCGAGCATCCGCTGCATCACGACTGGGCCCAGCACAAGGGCGTCGACTTCGCCGCCCCGACCGGCACCAAGGTGCTCGCCACCGGCGACGGCATGGTCGAGTTCGTCGGCCAGCAGAACGGCTACGGCAACATCGTCATCCTGTCGCACCCCAACGGCTACTCCACCTACTACGCGCACCTGTCCGGCTTTGCTGGCATGCGCCAGGGGCAGACCGTGCGCCAGGGCCAGCTGATCGGCTATGTCGGCGCGACCGGCTGGGCCACCGGCCCGCACCTGCACTACGAGTTCCGCTTCAACGACGTGCCGCAGAACCCGCTGACCGTCACGCTGATGGAATCGCCGCCGCTGACCGGCAAGTCGCGCCAGGAATTCCTGACCTACACCAGCGGGCTACTCAGCCGCATCAACGCGCTGCGCACCTACAACGTGCTGACCGCCGCCAACTGAACGCGTCCACCGTGATCCCCGCGCCCGGCAGCGAACGCTATATCGGCATCATGTCCGGCACCAGCATGGACGGTGCCGACGCGGTGCTGGTCGATTTCAGCGGCGCACGGCCGGCGGTGCTGGCCGCTGCCAGCCAGCCCTTCCCCGACACGCTGCGCGCGGCCTTCGGCGCATTGCAGCAGCCGGGCGACGACGAGATCCACCGCGAGGCGCTGGCGGCCAACGCGCTGGCGCAGGTGTACGCGGACTGCGTCGCCGCGCTGCTGCGCGAGGCCCGCGTCGACGCCGCCGCGGTCGCCGCCATCGGCGCCCACGGCCAGACCATCCGCCACCGGCCCGGCCTCTACGACGGCATCGGCTATACCCGCCAGAGCCAGCATCCCGCGCGGCTGGCAGAACTGGCCGGCATCGACGTGGTGGCGGACTTCCGCAGCCGCGACCTCGCCGCCGGCGGACAGGGCGCGCCGCTGGTGCCGGCGCTGCACCACGCGCTGTTCGGCAGCGACACCGAAACCCGCGTCGCCTGCAATATCGGCGGCATTTCCAACATCAGCATCCTGCCGGCGGCAGGCGGACCCGTCAGCGGCTTCGACTGCGGGCCGGGCAATGCGCTGCTCGACTACTGGATCGGCCGCCACCGCGGCCTGGCCTTCGACAGCAACGGCGACTGGGCCGCCAGCGGGCGCGTCAACGCCGCGCTGCTGGCGCAGTGCCTGGCCGAGCCCTATTTCAGCGCCGCGCCGCCCAAGAGCACCGGGCGCGACCTGTTCCATCCCGGCTGGCTGGAAGCGCAACTGGCGGCGTTGCCGCAGCTTGCGCCGGCCGACGTGCAGGCCACCCTGGCCGCGCTGACCGCCGAGGCCATCGCGCGCGACGTGCGCACCGGCGCGCCCGCTGCGCGGCGGCTGATCGTCTGCGGCGGCGGCGCGCGCAATGCCTTCGTGATGGCGCGGCTGGCGCAAGCCCTGCCCGGTGTCGCCATCGAAACATCCGAAGACTACGGCGTGCCGGTATCGCAGGTCGAGGCCATCGCCTTTGCCTGGCTGGCGCGCCAGTGCCTGCTGCGCCTGCCCGGCAACGTGCCCACCGTGACCGGCGCCGCCGGGCCGCGCGTACTGGGCGCGATCTACCCGCGCTGAGCTCCCCGTCCGCGCCAGATCTCGGCGCTTTGCGTGTACCCATATCGCAACATGGGGAAAGCTAAGCTTTCCCTATCCCGGACGCATGGGGATACTTGGCCCATCGCCCCCCACAGACATCGCCATGGACATCACCCGGGAACAGATCGACACCTATCAACGCGACGGCGTGCTGGTCCTGCGCGGCGTCTTCACCGACTGGGTCGAGCGCCTGCGCGAGGGCTTTGCGCAGAACCTTGCCGAGCCGGGCCCCTTTGCCATCGAGAACGTCCGCGCCGGCGAAGGCGGGCGGTTTTTCGAGGACTATTGCAACTGGCAGCGCATCGACGCGTTCGCCGCCTTTATCCGCGAGTCGGCGGCGGCCGGGATCGCCGGGCAGATCATGCAGTCGCAGGCGGTGCAGGTGTTCCACGAGCACATCCTGGTCAAGGAGCCCGGCACCGCCAAGCCCACGCCGTGGCACCAGGACCTGCCCTACTACTGCGTCGACGGCACCCAGACCGCGAGCTACTGGATTCCGCTGGACCCGGTCACGCAGGCCAATACGCTGCGCGTGGTGGCCGGCTCGCATCGCTGGCCGCGGCTGGTTCGGCCCAAGCGCTGGGCCAGCAACGAGAACTTCTATGGCGGCGACGATGCCTTCATGGAGATGCCGGACGTGGAAGACGGCAGCCACACACTGCTCGCCCCGGAACTGGAACCGGGCGATGCGGTGGTGTTCGACTTCCGCACCGTGCATGGTGCCGCCGGCAATACCGGCACCGGCAGGCGGCGGGCGTTTTCGGCCCGGTTCCTGGGCGACGACGTGCGCTTCATGCAGCGGCCCGGGCGGACTTCGCCGCCGTTCCCCGGCATCGGCCAGCAGACCGGCGAGCGCCTGCGCGAAGACTGGTTTCCGGTGGTCTGGCGCGCCGCGCAGTAAGCCGGCGCAGGCAACAAAAAACGCACCCGAAGGTGCGTTTCTTGTTGAGTCCGGGACCGCTCAGACCGAGAACGACGAGCCGCAACCGCAGGTGGTCGAGGCATTCGGGTTCTTGATCACGAACTGCGCGCCGTTGATGTCTTCCTTGTAGTCGATCTCGGCGCCGACCAGGTACTGGTAGCTCATCGAGTCGATCAGCAGGGTGACGCCGTTCTTGACCATGGTGGTGTCGTCTTCGTTGACTTCCTCGTCGAAGGTGAAGCCGTACTGGAAGCCGGAGCAGCCGCCGCCCTGCACGAACACGCGCAGTTTCAGCTCGGCATTGCCCTCTTCCTCGATCAACTGCTTGACCTTGTCGGCGGCGCTGTCGGTAAAGACGAACGGTGCCGGCACGTCCTCGGTAACGGGTGCCTCTGCGACTGCGTTCATGGGGTGTTCTCCTGTTTAGATACGCCTGTATTCTAAGCGCTACTGGAAAATCGTGCCGAAACCTTGTGTTTTCAAGGGCTTCCGGCAGCGGGGGTCGCCGCTATGCGGCCTTTTCGGTGGGACTGGCTTCGGCAGCGGGAGTTTCCCCGGCGGGTGCCGGGTCGTTATCGGCCGCCTCCGTCACTTGCTGCGCCGGCGCGGCCTCGACCAGGTTCGGCAGCGCCTTGACCTCGCCCTGCACCATTGGCATCAGGCGGCCCTCGACCAGCGCGCCCTGGTGCATTTCGAGCGCGGCATAGCGCACGTCGCCCAGCACGCGCGCCTGCGGCTGCAGCTCGAGCAGGTCGGCGGCCTGCACCGGGCCCTTGACGGTGCCGTTCAGCACCAGGTGGCCGACGCTGATCTCGCCCTCGACCATGCCCTTCTCGCTGACCACCAGCATGCTGGGCTTGCCCGGCGCCGCGGTCACGTTGCCGCGCACGCGGCCATCCAGGCGCAGGCCGCCGGCAAACACCAGGTCGCCGTCGATGGCGGTGTCTTCGCCAATCAGCGTATCGATCGAAAGGCCTTTCTTCTTGGAAAACAGCATGACTCTCACTCCTCTCTCGTTCGTGCCAGGCTGGCCTGCCCGTGGCGCAACCGCGACGGCAAGCCGGACTTGCCGTCGGCGACAGGGCGTGATTGTAGCCGCGCGCGGCCGGATACCCCACAAAAGTATGGCGGCCTGCCCGCTATGACGGCAACACCCCGCCGCTTCCGTAGCCCGCACACGAAAAAAAACCGCACGGCCAGCGTGCGGTTTTTCTGGTCTCGCCAGATCCGGCCGGGCCGGACCCGCGACAACGCATCAGCGCTTCGAGAACTGCTTGCGACGACGCGCCTTGTGGAAGCCGACCTTCTTACGCTCGACTTCACGTGCATCGCGCGTGACGTAGCCAGCCTTCGACAGGGCCGACTTCAGAGTCGCATCGTAGTCGATCAGGGCGCGGGTGATGCCGTGGCGCACTGCGCCGGCCTGGCCGGTTTCGCCGCCGCCGGTGACGTTGACCTTGATGTCGAACGTTTCAGCGTGAGCGGTCAGTTCCAGCGGCTGGCGCACGATCATCAGCGAGGTTTCGCGAGCGAAATACTCTTTGATGGGCTTGCCGTTGACGACGATGTCGCCCTTGCCCGACTTGATGAAGACACGTGCCACAGCGCTCTTGCGGCGGCCAGTACCGTAATTCCAGTTACCGATCATGGATTGGCCTCCTTAGATTTCCAGCGCCTTGGGCTGCTGCGCTTCGTGCGGATGCTCGGCTTCGGCGTACACCTTCAGCTTCTTGATCATCGCGTAGCCCAGCGGACCCTTCGGCAGCATGCCCTTGACAGCCTTTTCCAGGGCACGGCCCGGGAAACGCTGCTGCATCTTGCCGAACGTCGTTTCGTAGATACCGCCCGGGTAGCCCGAATGGCGATAGTACTTCTTGTCCGTTTCCTTGGTACCCGTGACACGCAGCTTGGCTGCATTGACGATGATGATGTAATCACCCGTGTCGACGTGCGGAGTGAATTCCGGCTTGTGCTTGCCGCGCAGACGGCGTGCCACTTCGCTGGCGACACGGCCGAGGACTTTGTCCGTCGCGTCAATCACGTACCAGTCGCGCTTTACCTCGTGAGGCTTGGCGGAAAAGGTCTTCATGATTTTTCCTGACTATGAGTTCGTGCCCGTAATCCGACTCGCGAAGGCTTGTGCTCGCCCCTGCAAGTCTTGTGGCTGCCCGAGATGGGTGGCCGGGTCCTGCATTTCTTCTTCCGCGGGCATGACGGAAAAGCCCTCGATTATACTGGGGACCGTGGCGAGCGCACAAGCAAAGACTGCGGTTTTCGTCAAGATCACCGCGGATTGCCGCGAAATTGCCGCGGCTATGGGCCGATCGAGGCACCCGGCCACCTGGCGCCAGCGCAATATGCAGGGGCGAAAAAAAACCCAAGCGTTTGAGCTTGGGTTTGAATCCACCAAAGGAGGAGGGTGGAGGAGACACTTGGAGATCGACGGAGGAACCTGCGGGCGGTGCGGAGGGGCTTGGCCTGGGGCTTCGCTTTCGCACTCTGGCGCGCTGTCAGCGCCGTCGTTCAATGATTGGAATTATACCTAGGGTTTGCCCGGATGCAAGGGAAATTTGCAGTGCGAAATGTGATTTCGCATTACGGAACGTTAACGGACACGGACAAATCTCCATATTTCCATTAAAAATCAAATACTTGAAGAAGGGACAGGCATGTCACCAAACCGTCATACTAGAGGAAACCCTCAGATTTCCTAGGGTTATCGGCCCCGATGTCCCCACTCCGGCGTTGCCATATACTGGGAAATGCAAGATTCGAGATCACTCGCTTGTGATCGCAAACCGACAATACAAGGTACAGGAACGAACAAAATGGAATGCAAAGTAACATGGATGGGCGCCGACGGCATGAGCTTCGTGGCCCAGACCGGCAGCGGCCATATCGTGGCGATGGACGGTGCCCCGGAGGGCGGCGGCCACAACCTGGCGCCGCGACCCATGGAAATGGTGCTGCTGGGCACCGGCGGCTGCACCGCCTATGACGTGGTGCTGATCCTCAAGCGCGGCCGCCAGGACGTCACCGGCTGCAGCGTGCAGCTGCAGGCCGAGCGCGCCGGCGAAGACCCCAAGGTGTTCACCCGCATCAACTTCCATTTTGTGGTGACCGGCAAGAATCTCAACCCCGCCACGGTCGAGCGCGCCATCAAGCTGTCGCACGAGAAATACTGCTCGGCGTCGATCATGCTGGCCAGGACGGCCGAGATCACGCACACGCTGGAAATCGTCGAAGGCTGAGGGAAGATGGGCCGGCCCGGTGTGCCGCGCGGGCGCCGGGCCGTGCCGAAGACTGAAGCAAAGCAGGCCGATAAGCCGGATTCTGTGCGCCCCGCCCGCCTTGCGGCGAGCAGTGCGTGACAACCATTCCTCTAGGCCGGCTGTTACCAGCCGGCTCCAGCTCCCTACCCGCAGACTCAGCGGGCCGCTTCATCGCCTGCCTATTTGGGATTGCTCCAGGTGGAGGTTACCGCGTTTCACCCTTGCCGCCGGGCGAACCCGGTGGCAAGACTCGTCTCTGTGGCCCTATTCCGCACGTTGCCGTGGATGGCTGTTAGCCAACACCCTGCCCTGTGGAGTCCGGACTTTCCTCCCCCTGCACCTTGCGGTGCAGGCAGCGGTTGCCTGGCCTGCTTTGCGGCCCGCAGTCTAACACCGATTGCTTGCCGATGCCGGGGCTTCAGCCGGCATCCGGGTCGCGGCGCCGGCCGGGACGGAACACGGTGGCATCGGCATAAAAGTCCGAGTGCGCGTTGTCGTCGCACCAGCCCGGGATGCCCATCACCGGCAGCGGCGCAAAGCTGCGTCCGCCGCGCAAGGCGCCGGCATCGGCCGCGGCTTGCAGTGATCCGGCAAGCACCGTGTCGAGCGCGGGGTCGCCGGGCACGCGCGGCAGTGGCCATGCATGCGCCGTCACCGACTTGTACGGCTGCACCAGTTTTTCGAGCAAGGCGTGGCCGAACGGCACCACCGCGCAGTCCGTTCCCCATGCGGCCCGGGCGTCGACGAACAGCGGCTTCCAGGCAAACCCCCTGAGCGCCGCGGCCAGGCTAGCGTCGGTGCTGAGGAACAGCACGGCGTTCTCATCGAACAGCGTGGCCGCATCGCGCACGCCGCCGCGGGCGGTCTGCACGCCCTCGCGGGCGATGACCGCGGCCTGGATCTGGTTGAGCGCGCGCTTGGCCTGCGGGAAATGCAGCCAGATCAGCGCGTTGAAGAAATCGTGGAGATTGTCGCGGGTGGGAACTTCGCCGGTGGCGTGGATATGGGCTTCGTAGGCGCTGCCGTGCGGCAAGGCGTGCTGGGCGACGAAGCGCAGCGGCAGGCCGCGCGCATTGCGCAAGTCCAGTGCCGCGGCATGTGCGTCGAGCGCGCTGCGAAGGTCGGCTCCGTCCTGCACTGCCGCGGCCAGCGCGGCGCCTTGTGCGGCAAAAGGCTGGAACCACGGCCGGGACCAGTCGATCCCGGCCAGTGCGGCGGCGAACTGCGCGCCGGCCGCCGTCTGCTGCGTGCGCAAGGCTTCAGCGTGCCTTCCAGCGCAGCGTCTCGCCGCCGCGCAGCGGCACCAGCGTGGTGTCGCCGTAGGGCAGTTCGGCCGGCAGTTCCCAGTCTTCGCGCTCCAGCGTCAGCGTGCCGGTGTTGCGCGGCAGGCCGTAAAAGGCCGGGCCGTTGAAGCTGGCAAAGGCTTCCAGCTTGTCGAGCGCGCCGGCGGCGTCGAAGGCCTCGGCGTACAGCTCCATCGCATGCAGCGCGGTATAGCAGCCGGCGCAGCCGCAGGCGTGCTCTTTCAGGCCGCGCGCGTGCGGGGCGCTGTCGGTGCCCAGGAAGAAGCGCTCGCTGCCCGAGGTGGCGGCCGCCACCAACGCCTCGCGGTGGGTTTCGCGCTTGAGCACCGGCAGGCAGTAGTAGTGCGGGCGGATGCCGCCCGTGAAGATGGCGTTGCGGTTGTAGAGCAGGTGGTGCGCGGTGATGGTGGCGCCGACCGGGCCGCTGGCGTCGCGCACGTACTGCGCCGCATCCTTGGTGGTGATGTGCTCGAACACCACCTTCAGCTCGGGCATGTCGCGGCGCAGCGGGCTCATCACCTGCTCGATGAAGACGGCCTCGCGGTCGAAGATGTCGATGGCCGGGTCGGTGACTTCGCCGTGCACCAGCAGCGGCAGGCCGGCGCGCTGCATCGCTTCCAGCGCCGGGTAGCAGCGGCGGATATCGGTCACGCCGGCGTCGCTGTTGGTGGTTGCGCCCGCCGGATAGAGCTTGACGCCGTGCACGAAGCCGCTGGCCTTGGCCGCCGCGATTTCCTCGGCGCTGGTGTTGTCGGTCAGGTACAGCGTCATCAGCGGCTCGAACTGCATGCCGGCCGGCAGCGCCGCCAGGATGCGGGCGCGATAGGCCTGCGCCTGCGCCACCGTGGTGACCGGCGGCTTCAGGTTGGGCATGACGATGGCGCGGGCAAACTGGCGGGCGGTGTCGGGCAGCACGGCAGCCAGCGCCGCGCCGTCGCGCAGGTGCAGGTGCCAGTCGTCCGGGCGGGTGATGGTGAGCTTCTGGGTCATGGCTAGCTTGGGGCCGGCCGCGGGCGGCGGCCGGCGTTCGTCGGAATCAGAGAATCAGGATGGCGCGGTAGTCGTTGACGTTGGTGCGCGTCGGGCCGGTGACGACCAGGTCGCCGATGGCATCGAACAGGCCCCACGCGTCGTGCGCGTCCAGCTGGTGCTGGCCGGGCATGCCGGCGGCCTCGGCGCGCGCCAGCGTGGTCGGGTCGGCCAGCGCGCCGGCATTGTCTTCCGAGCCGTCGATGCCGTCGGTGTCGGCGGCGATCGCGTACACATCGGGCATGCCTGCCAGTTCGACCGCCAGCGACAGCAGGAACTCCGAGCAGCGCCCGCCACGCGCCTTGCTCGCGCCGCCGCCGGCCGGCAAAGTGACCGTGCACTCACCTCCGGAGATCAGCGCCACGGGCGCGGCAAACGGCGCATTGTACGCGCGAATCTCGCGCACCAGCGCGGCATAGACCCGCGCCACCTCGCGCGCCTCGCCGGTCACCGTGTCACCCAGCACCACCGGCGTGACGCCGCGCTGGCGGAACAGCGCGGCGGCGGCTTCGAGGCTGCCGTGGGCGGTGGCGATCATCAGGTTGTCGACACGTTCGAACAACGGATCGCCGGGCTTGGGGGTCTCGGGCACCTCGCCGCGCGCGCCGCGCTCCAGGTGCGACTGCACGCTGGCCGGCACCCGGGCGCCGTAGCGGCGCAGGATCTGCAGCGCATCATCGAACGTGCTCGGGTCGGCCACGGTCGGGCCCGAGGCGATCGCGCTGGGATCGTCGCCGGCCACGTCCGAGACGATCAGCGTGGTCACCGGCGCCTGGCTCGACTGCGCCAGCCGGCCGCCCTGGATGCGCGAGATGTGCTTGCGCACGATGTTCATGTCGGTGATCGGCGCGCCACAGCGCAGCAATTCGCGGGTGGTCGCCTTCAGGTCGGCCATCGGGATGCCCTCGGCCGGCAGCGACAACAGGCTCGAGCCGCCGCCCGAGACCAGCACCAGCAGCCGGTCCTGCGGCGTCAGCGACTGCACCGCGGCCAGGATCTGCGCCGCGGCCTGCTCGCCCGACTCGTCGGGCACCGGATGGCCTGCCTCGATCACGCGGATCTGTTCGGTCGGCAGCCCGTGCGCATAGCGCGTGACCACCAGCCCTTCCAGCGTCGCCTTGCCGGCGTAGGCGCGCTCGACCGCCGCGGCCATCGATGCCGCGGCCTTGCCCGCGCCAACGACCAGCGTGCGGCCGCCGGCGTACGGCGGCGGCAGGTGCTGTGCGACGATCCGCAGCGGATCGGCCGCGGCCACGGCGGCGTGGAAGGTCTCCAGCAGCAATGCGCGGGCGTCGCCCGCAAACGCGGCGCTCACAGCGCCTCCGCGATGGCGCGCCCCAGCTCCGCGGTGCCGGCCTTGCCGCCGATGTCGCGCGTCAGCGGCGCGTGTTCGGGCCCGGCGGCCAGCACCTGCTCGATCGCGCCCAGCACGGCGGCGCCGGCCTCGTCATGGCCGAGGTGCTCGAGCATCATGGCGCCGCACCAGATCTGCCCGATCGGGTTGGCCACGCCGCGCCCGGCGATGTCCGGGGCCGAGCCGTGCACCGGCTCGAACAGGCTGGGGAAGGTCCGGTCCGGATTGATATTGCCCGACGGCGCGATGCCGATGGTGCCGGTGCAGGCCGGGCCCAGGTCGGACAGGATGTCGCCGAACAGGTTGCTGGCGACCACCACGTCGAACCAGTCCGGATGCTGGACGAAATGCGCGGTCAGGATGTCGATGTGGTACTTGTCGACTTTGATGCCGGGGTAGTTCGCCGCCATCGCCTCGACACGCTCGTCCCAGTACGGCATCGTGATCGAGATGCCGTTGGATTTGGTGGCCGAGGTCAGGTGCTTCTTCGGGCGCTTCTGGGCCAGCTCGAAGGCGAACTTCAGGATGCGGTCGACGCCGGTGCGGCTCATCACGGTTTCCTGCACCACGATCTCGCGCTCGGTGCCGGGGAACATGCGCCCGCCGATGCTGGAGTACTCGCCCTCGGTGTTCTCGCGCACCACGTAGAAATCGATGTCACCCGGCTGGCGGCCGGCCAGCGGGCTTTTGATGCCCGGCATCAGCCGCACCGGGCGCAGGTTCACGTACTGGTCGAACGACCGGCGGAACTGCAGCAGCGAGCCCCACAGCGAGACATGGTCAGGCACCGCATCCGGCCAGCCGACCGCGCCGAAATAGATGGCGTCGTACTTGACCAGCGTGTCGAACCAGTCGTCCGGCAGCATCTTGCCGTGGCGGGCGTAGTAGTCGCAGCTGGAAAAATCGAAGTGATCCCACTGGAAGTCGATGCCGAAGCGGCGCGCCGCGGCGTCCATCACGCGGATGCCCTCGGGCATGACTTCCGTGCCGATTCCGTCTCCGGGAATCACGGCAATCTTGTATTGGCTCATCGTTCTCGGGATTGCTAGCAGGTAGGGTGGCGCCGGGGCGCCCGCGGCTTGCTTGGCAGCGGCGCGGGCGCGCGGGATAATGCCTGCATTCTATTGCAAAGCGGCAGCCCGCTGCCGACCGGTGCCCCGACATGTGCCAGCTGCTAGGCATGAACTGCGCCACGCCGACCGACGTGACGTTCTCCTTCACCGGCTTTGCCGCGCGCGGCGGCCTGACCGACCACCACGCCGACGGCTTCGGTGTCGCCTTCTTCGAGGACAAGGCCTGCCGCCTGTTCATCGACAACCAGTCCGCCGGCACCTCGCCGGTGGCGGACCTGATCAAGCGCTACCCGATCAAGTCCAAGAACGTCATCTCGCATATCCGCAAGGCCACGCAAGGCACCGTGCTGCTGGAGAACTGCCACCCCTTCATGCGCGAGCTGTGGGGCCGGCACTGGATCTTTGCCCATAACGGCGACCTGCACGGCTTCACCCCGTTCCTGTCCGGCGTCTACCAGCCGGTGGGCGACACCGACAGCGAACTGGCCTTCTGCACGTTGATGCAGGGCCTGCGCAAGCGCTTCCCGGGCTCGCAGCCGCCGCTGAACGAGCTGGGCCACGCGCTGGCCGACATCACCCGCGAAATCACGCTGCACGGCGTGTTCAACTACCTGCTGTGCAACGGGCAGGCGCTGTTCGCGCACTGCTCGACCCGCCTCTACTACATCGTGCGGCAATGGCCGTTCTCGACCGCGCACCTGATCGACGCCGACCTGTCGATCGACTTCGCGCAGGTGACCACGCCGGACGACCGCGTCGCCGTGATCGCCACCGCGCCGCTGACCGACAACGAGACCTGGACCCAGTTCGCCCCGGGCGAACTGATCATGTTCGAGCACGGGCGCCCGACCATGACGCTGACGGTGCCGATCCCGCCCGAGGTCCAGGCCAAGAACGCAGCCAATACTGCCTGCACCTGAGCGCTTGCGGCACAAAGAAAAAGGGACGCCTCGGCGTCCCTTTTCCATGGGGCGGCGATCCGCTCAGTGATGCAGGATCTTCGACAGGAACTGGCGCGCGCGTTCCGAACGGGCGTCGATATTGCCGAAGAACTCTTCCTTGTCGGCGTCTTCGACGATCTTGCCCTGGTCCATGAAGATCACGCGGTTGGCCACCTTGCGCGCGAAGCCCATTTCGTGGGTCACGCACATCATGGTCATGCCTTCGTGCGCCAGCTGCACCATCACGTCCAGCACTTCGTTGACCATTTCCGGGTCCAGCGCCGAAGTGGGTTCGTCGAACAGCATGCAGATCGGGTCCATCGACAGCGCGCGGGCAATCGCCACGCGCTGCTGCTGGCCGCCCGACAACTGGCCGGGGTATTTGTCGGCCTGATTCCGCAGGCCGACGCGATCCAGGTACTTCAGGCCCTTGGCCATCGCTTCATCCCTGGAGCGGCCCAGCACCTTCACTTGCGCGATGGTCAGGTTCTCGGTGATCGACAGGTGCGGGAACAGCTCGAAGTTCTGGAACACCATGCCCACGCGCGAACGCAGCTTGGGCAGGTTGGTCTTGGGGTTGCCCACCGAGGTGCCGTCGACCAGGATGTCGCCCTTCTGGAACGGCTCGAGCGCGTTGACGGTCTTGATCAGCGTGGACTTGCCCGAGCCCGACGGGCCGCACACCACCACCACTTCACCCTTGGCGACCTTGGTCGTGCAATCGGTCAGCACCTGGAAGGAGCCATACCACTTGGAAACGTTATTGATTTCGATCATACAGCCACCTTTTTCTGGTAACGCTTGACCAGCAGCGAAGCGGAGAAACAAATGATGAAGTACACCAGGCCGGCGAACAGCAGCATCTCGACGATGCGCCCGTCGCGCTCGCCGATGCCGTAGGCCTGGCCGAAGAAGTCGGCCAGCGCGCTGACGTACACCAGCGACGTATCCTGGAACAGGATGATGCCCTGGGTCAGCAGCAGCGGCACCATGTTGCGGAACGCCTGCGGCAGAATCACCAGCCGCATCGACTGCCCGTAGGTCATGCCCAGCGCCTGCGCGGCGAACATCTGCCCGCGCGACACGCTCTGGATGCCGGCGCGGATGATCTCGGAGTAGTACGCCGCCTCGAACAGCGCGAACGCCACCAGCGCCGAGGTCATGCGCAGGTCGGTCGCCGGCGACAGGTTGAACAGGCCCTGCAACACCTGCGGGATGATCAGGAAGAACCACAGCAGCACCATCACCAGCGGGATGGAGCGGAATACGGTCACGTAGCCCTGCGCGAACCAGTTCAGCAGCCGGAACGACGACAGCCGCATCATCGCGAGGATGGTGCCCCAGACGATGCCGACCACCACCGCGGTGACGGTGATCTTCAGCGAGACCATCATGCCCTCGCCCAGCACATGCAGCGTGCTCGGGTTGATCGAGGTGAAATCGAAGGAATAAGCCATGGCGCCCCCTTACTTGCCGCCGATAAAGCCGGGCACGCGCGTGCGGGCTTCCACCCAGCGCATGATCAGCATCACCGTCACGTTGATCAGCGCGTACATCAGCGTGACCGCGATGAACGATTCATACGGACGCGCGGTGTAGTCCACCAGCTGGCGCCCCTGCGCGGCCAGTTCCAGCAGGCCGATGGTCGACGCCACCGCCGAGTTCTTGAAGATGTTCAGGAATTCGGAGGTCAGCGGCGGCACGATCACGCGGAACGCCATCGGCAGCAGCACGTGGCGGTAGGTCTGCGGCAGCGTGAAGCCCATCGCCAGGCCGGCGTTCTTCTGTCCGCGCGCGAGCGAGTTGATGCCCGAGCGCACCTGCTCGCAGACCCGCGCGGCGGTGAACGTGCCCAGGCACAGCATGGCGGCCAGGAACTGCTGCGCGAACGGGTTCATCTGCTTGATCGCCTCGCCGCCGGGCAGCAGCTCGGGCGCGACGAAGTACCAGATGAACAGCTGCACCAGCAGCGGGATGTTGCGGAAAATCTCGACATAGGTGGCGGCAATGCCCGCCAGCCATTTGTTCGGCACCGTTCGCAGCACGCCGAGCACCGAGCCGATGACCAGGGCAATGACCCAGGACGAAAGCCCCAGCGCGAGCGTTACCTTCAGGCCGGAGATCATCCAGTCCAGGTAGGTCTCGTTCTGGGCGGCCTGTTCGAGGAAAACTCCCCAATGCCAGTTGTAGTTCATGTTGCGTCCTCAAAAAGAAACGGAAGGACGAGCCTTCCGTTTCGCAATGCTGTCAACGGCAGGTCAGTCCAGCGCCTTGTCGTTAGGCGCCTTGATCAGCGCCTTCATGTCTTCGGACAGCGGGAAGTCCAGGTTCAGGCCCTTGGGCGGAACCGGTTGCATGAACCACTTGGTGTACAGGGTGTTGATCGAGCCGTCCTTCATCATGCCGGAGATCACGGTGTCGGACAGCTTCTTGAACTGCGGGTCGTCCTTGCGGATCATGCAGCCGTAGGACTCGCGCGATTGCGGCTTGCCCACCACGATCCAGTCGGCCGGGTTCTTGGCCTTGGCGCGCTCGCCGTACAGCAGCGCGTCATCCATCATGAACGCGACCGCGCGGCCCGATTCCAGCGTCAGGAACGACTGGCCATGGTCCTTGGTGCTGATGATGTTCACGCCCAGCTTCTGCTCGTCGTTCATCTTGCGCAGCAGGCGCTCCGACGTGGTGCCGGCGGTGGTGACGACATTCTTGCCCTTCAGGTCGGCCCAGTCCTTGATGCCGGCGTCCTTCTTCACCATGATGCGGGTGCCGATGATGAAGATGGAGTTGGTGAACGCGACCTGCTTCTGGCGTTCCAGGTTGTTGGTGGTGGAACCGCACTCGATGTCGATGGTGCCGTTCTGCAGCAGCGTGATGCGGTTCTGCGAGGTGATCGGGATTTCCTTGACCTGCAGGTTGGGCAGCTTCAGCTGGTCCTTGATGGCTTCCACGATCTTCATGTTGATATCGTAGGAATAGCCGACCTGGCGCACGCCGCCCAGGTTGTAGTTGAACGGAATCGACGACTCGCGCACGCCGAGCGTGATGACGCCGGTGTCCTTGATCTTCTTCAGCGTGCCCGTCAGTTGTTCGGCTGCCTGTGCCGTCCCGCACATAACACCCCCGGCAATCATCAGGGCAGCCAACTTGGCGAAATTCATAACATCTCCTTGACCATGAAGAGAAAGCGGGATTCTAAGAATAAAACCCCCACTGGTGAAACAGTATTGCGCAGCATCCGCCGCAATACAACTGGGTTTTCTCCTAGAACCCCACTTCGGGGCAATCCGTGCGCAGCGCGTCCGGATACGACAACGCGGTCTCCGGCGCTTGCCGGAGACCGCGTCTGACGGTCATGAAAACGGGGCCGCGGCGATTATTGCACCGCACCATACGAGTGCCTCGCCCCGGCCCTGCCTGCCCCGTTCAGGGGTACAGGCCGCGCATTTCGCGCGCCTGCAGGATCCGCGTACAGGCCACGATAAACGCCGCCGTGCGCAGCGTCACCTTGTTTTCCTGTGCCACCTGCCAGATTGCCCGGAAGGCTTCTTGCATGATCCGTACCAGGCGCTGGTTGATCTCTTCCTCGGTCCAGAAGAAGCTCGAGAAATCCTGCACCCATTCGAAGTAGGACACGGTCACGCCGCCGGCGTTGGCGATCACGTCCGGGCAGACCAGGATATTGCGCTCGCGCAGGATGTCATCGGCCTGCGGCGTGGTCGGGCCGTTGGCGCCCTCGATCACCAGCTTTGCCGTGATCTTCGGCGCGTTGTCGACGGTAATCTGGCCTTCCAGCGCGGCCGGGATCAGGATGTCGCAGTCGACTTCCCAGAACTGCTCGGTACGCAGGACTTCGCCGCGGAAGCCGTCGATGGTGCCGCTGTGCGAGGCATATTCCATCATCGCCGGCACGTCCAGGCCGGCCGGGTCGAACAGCGTGGTGCGGTGGTCCTGCACCGCCACTACCTTGGCGCCGGCCTCATGGAACAGCTTGGCGGCCACCGCGCCGACATTGCCGAAGCCCTGCACCGCCACGCGCGCGCCCTTGACCTCGAGGCCGATATTGCGCGCGGCCTCGGAGCCGACCACGAACACGCCGCGGCCGGTGGCCTCGTGGCGGCCCAGCGAGCCGCCCAGCGAAATCGGCTTGCCGGTCACGACGCCGGTCGCGGTGCTGCCCGAGTTCATCGAATAGGTGTCCATCATCCACGCCATCACCTGCGCGTTGGTGTTGACGTCCGGCGCCGGAATGTCCTTGCTCGGCCCGATGATGATGTTGATCTCGCTGGTGTAGCGGCGCGTCAGGCGCTCCAGCTCGGCGTGCGACAGCGTGCGCGGGTCGACGCGGATGCCGCCCTTGGCACCGCCGTACGGCACGTTGACCGCGGCGTTCTTCACCGACATCCAGGCCGACAGCGCCATCACCTCGGACAGGGTCACGTCCTGGTGGAAGCGCACGCCGCCCTTGCCCGGGCCGCGCGACAGGTTGTGCTGCACCCGGTAGCCCTCGAAGTGGGCGATGGTGCCGTTATCGAGTTCGATGGGGACGTCGACGACCAGGGCGCGCTTGGGACGCTTCAGGGTCTCGACCCAGCGCGCCAGCGAACCCAGGTAGGGCGTGACGCGGTCGACTTGCTGCAGGTAGATGCCCCAGGGGCCGAGGTTGTCGGCGTTGAGGTAAGACGGGAGTGCGTGCTTTTGGCCAGCAATATTGGTCGGTGCTGCGGAAGACATCGGGGTGGTTTCCGGGGTGGAAGATGGGCGCAAGCTTAGGCTTGGCGGCCGGTCGGAATCCAATGCCGTTTGTTCATCCGGTCATGCAAAACATGCATAACGTTTCTGCGAACCGGCTGGGTACTCCCTCTCCCTTTGGGAGAGGGTTGGGGTGAGGGCCGGGCGTAGCCGCGAAGTCCGGGCATTCGGTATGCCA
>NZ_LT976853.1:300000-428106 GCF_900249755.1 Cupriavidus taiwanensis | reverse complement strand
TTCGCCTTCAGGTCGGCCACCAGGGCCTGCATCGCCTCGGCATTGGCCTTGAAGGATTCGGAGCGGGCGTTGAGTTTGCTTTCGAGCGTGGGCATCTCGGAGTCTCTTGCTGGCAGATAGCGATAGGTAGCGCCCGATGCCGTGCCGCAGCGGCAGGGCTCAGCCGGCTGCCTTCGGCAGCGGATGCCCGGGCATCAGGTCGTAGGGATGCTTCCAGCCCGGCAACGCTCGGATGCGCTCCATCCAAGCGTGGATATGCGGATACGCCTTGCGCCAGTGCACGCCGATTTCATCGTCGAAGAAGACGTAGCCCGCCAGCGAGAAGTCGGCGATGGTGGTGCGCTCGCCCAGCACGAAATCGCGCCCCGCCAGGTGCGCGTCGAGCACGCTCCAGGCGCCCTCGCAGCGCGCGCGGAAGAACTCCAGCACGGCCGGGTCGGGCGACCTGGCGAAGTTGCGCATGAAGCGGTAGGTGGCGGTGTACGAGGTGAACTTGTGGTTGTCGAACAGCAGCCAGCGCAGCACCTCGGCGCGCTCGGCCTCGTTGCGCGCGCCGAACGCATCCAGGCGCGCGGCCAGCGTCTCGAGGATGGTGCCGGACTGCGACAGGCGCTGGCCGCCGAACTCCAGCACCGGCACCTCGCCCATCACGTTGATGGCGCGATATTCGGGGGTGCGGGTCTCGCCGTTGAAGAAATCGACAAAGCGCGCGCGCCACAGCTGCTGGCCGCGCTGCACGCCGACGGTTTCCAGCAGCTGCGCCACCTTGTAGGCGTTGCCGGACTGGGCAAAGCAATACAGCAGGTACTCGGGCTCTTTTTGCTCGTCGATGCTCATGGTGTCTCCCCGATAATGTCGCCGTCCACATAAAGCCACTGCGGCGCCTCGCCCGGTGCGCGCGCCTCGCAGACAAAGCGGCTGCGCTCATGCAGCCGCCAGGCGCGCCCGCCCACCTTGTAGCGCGCCACGAATTCCACTTCGGCATGCGTGTCGTCCTGCTGCGCATGCGCCTTGACGGTCAGCCCGAGCCAGCGCGTCGCGGTGTCAGGCACCAGGTCGGCCGGGCAGGTGGACGCATGCCAGGTCTGGCGCAGCCAGTCGATGTCGTTCAGCACGTAGGCGCTGTAGCGCGAGCGCATCAGCGCCTCGGCGTTCGGTGGCAGCGCCTCGCCGCGGTGGAAGCGGCCGCAGCAGGCGGCGTAGTCGGCGCTGCCGCACGGGCACGGCACCGGCCCGGCCTTGGGCAGGCGCTGCGACGCCTTCGCGCCCTTCGCCGCCTTCGCCACCTTTGCGCCCGTCATCCCACCAGCTCCGGCAGCTCGCGCATATCGGTGAAGATGGTGCGCGCGCCGGCCTCACGCAGCTGCGCGGCATCGTTGCGCGCGGCGTAGCCGAACACCGTCATGCCGGCCGCCACGCCCGCGGTCACGCCGGTCGGGCTGTCTTCCACCACGGCGCAGCGCGCGGGCTCGACGCCCATGGTGCGCGCGGCCAGCAGGTAGACGTCAGGGGCCGGCTTGCTGCGCGCGACCTCGGTGGCCGAGAAGATATGCTCGCGCTCATCCTGCTGGAACAGCTCGACCAGCCCGGTCTTGGTCAGCTGCAGCTTGACCTTGACGCGGTCCGCGCCCGAGGCCACGCACACCGGCATGCCGGTGGCGGCGACCGCGCGGATGGCCTCGCGCACATGCGCGACCGCCGCGACTTCTTCTTCCAGCACCGCATTGCGGCGCGCCAGCCAGGTCGACAGCCAGTTCTCGGGCAGCGGCGCGCCGCGCATGCGTTCGATCATGCCCAGCTCCTCGCGCACCGCGCGGCCCAGGAACAGGCGCGTGGAGTCTTCCAGCGAGATCTCGATGCCGAGCTCGTTCAGCATCTGGTTGAGCACGCGGTTGACGATGGGCTCGCTGTCGACGAGCACGCCGTCGCAGTCGAAGATCACGCAATCGAATCGGCCGGAATGGCCACGGTTGACTGCAGTCATGCGGGTTTCTTTTCCTTGGTATCGGGGTTGGGCACGGCCCGCAGCTCGGTCTGGCGGCGGCTCTTCAGGTGGGCCTCGATCTGGTCGAAGCGGTCGAAGCCCCAGAACGGCTCGCCGTCGACGATGACGAAGGGCGAGCCGAACACGCCCTTGGCCATCGCCACCTCGATCTCGGCCTTGAGCTGGTCCTTGATCTGGTAGCTGGTGGCGCCGGCATCGAGCGCCTGCACGTCGACGCCCAGCGGCTCGGCCAGCTTCATGATCTCGGCCGGCTCGGCGATATTGATGTCATCGACGAACAGCGCGCGGTACACCGAGCGGGCGAAGGCCGCGGCGAGGTCGTCGCCGTGATGGTTCTGCAGCCACAGCATGGCGCGCGCTGCATGCGTGGTCGGCAGCGGGAAATGCGTGGGGCGCTGGTATTCGATGCCGTGGAAGCGCGCGGTGCGCTCGAAATCGCGCCAGCTGTAGTCGCCCTTGAGCGGCAGCTGCGGCAGCGGCGAGGCGCCGGTGGTCTTGAACACCACGCCCAGCAGGATCGGATGCCAGGCGACGTTGCGCCCGTACTTCTGCGCCAGGTCGTCGATACGGGTGCTGGCGAAGTAGCCGTACGGCGAAGAGAAATCAAAGTAGAAGTCGATCGCTGCGGTCATGTCGTGGGCCCTATTCTTGGGGTTGCAGGTCCGGTTGCGGGAAGCGTGGCGCGGGCGCTGCGCACGCGCCTCGCCCGCTCATCGTACGCGCAAATGCCGGCGCTAGGCCAGCGCGCGCGCGATCAGGATCTTCTGGATGTCGCTGGTGCCCTCGTAGATCTGGCACACGCGCACGTCGCGGTAGATGCGCTCGACCGGGAAGTCGCTGACGTAGCCGTAGCCGCCGAACACCTGGATCGCATCCGAGCACACCCGTTCCGCCATCTCGCTGGCAAACAGCTTGGCCATCGCCGCCTCCTTCAGGCACGGGCGGCCGGCATCGCGCAGCGCGGCGGCGTGCCAGACCATCTGGCGCGCCACGTCGATGCGCGTGGCCATCTCGGCCAGCCGGAACTGCACCGCCTGGTGCTGGAACAGCGGCTGGCCGAAACTCTCGCGTTCCCTGGCATACGCCAGCGCCGCCTCGAACGCGGCGCGCGCCATGCCGATGCTCTGCGAGGCAATGCCGATGCGCCCGCCCTCCAGCCCCGACAGCGCCATCTTGTAGCCGCCGCCCTCTTCGCCCAGCAGGTTGGCCGCCGGCACGCGGCAGTCCTCGAACAGGATCTGCGCGGTGTCCGACGAATGCTGGCCGAGCTTGTCTTCCAGCCGCGCCACCACGTAGCCCGGGGTAGACGTCGGCACGATGAAGGCGCTGATGCCGCGCTTGCCGGCGGCCTTGTCGGTCACCGCCAGCACGATCGCCACGTCGGCGTTCTGGCCGCTGGTGATGAACTGCTTGACGCCGTTGAGCACGTAGTGGTCGCCGTCACGGACGGCGGTGGTGCGCAGCGCCGAGGCATCGGAGCCGACGTGCGGCTCGGTCAGGCAGAACGCGCCCAGCATCTCGCCGCGCGCCAGCGGCACCAGCCACTGCTGCTTCTGCGCCTCGCTGGCGAACGACATCAGCATGCTGCACACCGGGCAGTTGTTGACGCTGATGACGGTGGAGGTGCCGCCGTCGCCCGCCGCGATCTCTTCCAGGATCAGCGCCAGCGACAGGTAGTCGAGCCCGGCGCCGCCATACTGCTCGGGCACCGCCACGCCGTAGGCGCCCAGCGCCGCCAGCTCGCGGTGCACGTCCTTGGGGAAGGTCTTGTCGCGGTCCCACTGCGCGGCCTGCGGCGCGATCACTTCCTGCGCGAACTGGCGCACGGCGTCGCGGATCATTTCCTGTTCGGGGGTCAGCAGCATGTCGGTCCGGTGATGAGGTATGCGGGCGCCCTTACCAGGGGATGGGCGTGCCGTCGTAGTTGTGGAAGGTGCCGTTGTCGCGCCGCTTGACGCTGGCCAGCACCTGGCGCATGCCCTTGACGCTCTGCTGCACGGTCAGGTCGGCTTCCTGCCCGCCCATGTCGGTCTTGACCCAGCCCGGGTGCAGCGCGACGCAGGTGGCATGGCGCGCATCCAGCGACACCGCGCGCAGCGCCGCGTTGGCGCCGGCCTTGCTGACGCGGTACAGCCAGCTGGTGCTGTGCTCCATCGCGCCGATGCTGCCCATGCGCGAGGACAGCACCGCCAGCACGCCGCCGTGGCCGGACTGCCCGGCCTCGACATAGGGCAGCAGCAACGGCAGCGCCATCATCGGCCCCAGCACGTTGACATGCATGACGCGGTCGAACTCCGGCGGCGTGACCGGCTGCGCGCCTTCGGTGCGCGGCCCCATCACGCCGGCGTTGTAGACCGCCACGTCGAGCGCCTCGCCGTCGAGCTTCCAGCCCAGGCCCGCCACCGCGCCGGCATCGGAGAGGTCGGCCTGGTGCGCCTCGGCGCCCAGCGCCTGCAGCGCGCCCACGCCTTCGGGCGTGCGCGCCGCCGCGATGACGCGCCAGCCGTCGGCACGGTACTGGCGCACGAATTCAAGGCCGATGCCGCGCGAGGCACCGAGGATAAGGGCGGTTGGCAAGGTTGGGCCTCCTTTCAAGACGGGCCCGCCGCATAGCGCACGGCTGGCCACGGATTCTGCAAAATGCCGCGGTCTTGCTCCCTCTCCCGCTTGCGGGAGAGGGTTGGGGTGAGGGCGGGCGTTGCCACGAAGTGAAACGTGTTGTGCCTGGCACGCGCTGGCCCTCACCCCCGGCCCCTCTCCCGCGAGCGGGAGAGGGGAGAACACAAGCGGGAGAGAAAGGCTTACAGGAGCTCGATCCCCACTGCCGTCGCTTCCCCGCCACCAATGCACAAGCTCGCCACCCCGCGCTTGCCGCCGGTCTTGCGCAGCGCGCCGATCAGCGTGGTCATGATGCGCGCGCCCGAGGCGCCGATCGGGTGGCCCAGCGCGCAGGCGCCGCCGTGGATATTGACCTTGTCGCGCGGGATCTTGAGGTCGTGCATCGCCGCCATCGGCACCACGGCAAAGGCCTCGTTGATCTCGAACAGGTCGACGCTGTCGGTGGTCCAGTCGAGCTTGCGGTACAGCTTGGCGATGGCCTCGACCGGTGCGGTGGTGAACCAGCCCGGCGCCTGCGCATGCGTGGTGTGGCCCAGCATGCGGGCGATCGGCTGCAGGCCCAGCTTCTTCGCCGTGGAAGCACGCATCATCACCAGCGCCGCGGCGCCGTCGTTGATCGACGACGACGAGGCGGCGGTGATGGTGCCGTCCTTGGCAAAGGCGGGCTTGAGCGAGGGGATCTTGTCGAGCTTGATGCGGCGCGGGCCCTCGTCGGTGTCGATCACCGTGTCGCCGCCCTTGCCCGACACCGTCACCGGCGCGATCTCCCAGCGGAAGTCGCCGTTCTCGGTGGCCTGCTGCGCGCGGCGCACGCTTTCCATCGCGAACTCGTCCTGCTGCTGGCGCGTGAAGCCGTACTTGGCGGCGCAGTCCTCGCCGAAGGTGCCCATGGCGCGGCCCTTGTCATAGGCGTCTTCCAGGCCGTCGAGCATCATGTGGTCGTAGATCATGCCGTGGCCGATGCGGTAGCCGCCGCGGCCCTTGGGGATCAGGTACGGCGCGTTGGTCATGCTCTCCATGCCGCCGGCGACGGCAATGTCGAACGAGCCCGCGACCAGGCCGTCATAGACGGTCATCGCCGCGCGCATGCCCGAGCCGCACATCTTGTTGACGGTGGTGCAGCCCACGGCCAGCGGCAGGCCCGCGCCGAGCGCGGCCTGGCGCGCCGGCGCCTGGCCCTGGCCGGCGGGCAGCACGCAGCCGAACACCACTTCTTCCACCTGCTCGGGCTTGAGCCCGGCGCGCTCGACCGCGGCGCGGATGGCCGCCGCGCCCAGCTGCGGCGCGGTGACGCTGGCGAATTCGCCCTGGAACGCAGCCATCGGCGTGCGGGCGGCTGAAACGATGACGATCTCTTCCATGTCGGGTCTCCTGGATCGGTAGGTGTGCGTGCGTGGTGTCGGTTGTGCGCGATCTCAGCGGATCGACGCCTGCGGCGGTTCGCCGTACTGGCGGTAGGCCGCGGCCAGCTGCTCGTGCAGCTCGTCGTTGTTGCTGGCGGCCATGCCGAGGTCGCGCAGCAGGCCGTCGGACACGCCGTAGATCCAGCCGTGCACGGTGATGGCCTGGCCGCGGGCCCAGGCGTCCTGGATCACGGTGGTCTGGCAGACGTTGTTGACCTGCTCGATCACGTTGAGCTCGCACAGCCGGGTATGGGCGTCTTCCTCGCGCAGGATGGTGCCGAGGTAGGCGTCATGCTTGTCGGCCACGTCGCGCACATGGCGCAGCCAGTTGTCGGCCAGGCCGATGCGCTCGCGCTTGAGCGCGACCTTGACGCCGCCGCAGCCGTAGTGGCCCACCACGGTGATATGGCGCACCTTGAGCACTTCCACAGCGAACTGGATCACCGACAGCGCGTTCAGGTCGCTGTGCGCGATCACGTTGGCGATGTTGCGGTGGACGAAGACCTCGCCCGGGGCCAGTCCGAGGATCTGGTTGGCCGGCACGCGCGAATCGGAGCAGCCGATCCACAGGTACTCCGGCGCCTGCTGGTTGGCCAGGCGGGTGAAGAAAGCGGGGTCTTCCGCGTTGACGCGGTCGACCCAGTCGCGGTTGTTGCGGAACAGCTGGGCGATGGCGTCATTCATGCGACTCTCCTTGCAGAGTGGGCAGCAGGCAGCCCGGCGGCAGCGCCGTAGCGGTTGATGAATCGCTCGGTAGGGTGATAGGCAAAAAAGTCATGGACATGTCCGGCCAGCAGCCGGTCCTTATGGCTCTGCCACATGGCAGGGTCAAAAAAATCCGCATGGTGCCGCAGGAACGCCGCGCGTACGCGCGGATCGCCCAGCAGGAAGGTGCGGAAGGTCTCGGGAAAGATGTCGTGCGGACGCACGGTGTACCAGACCTCGCCCGACATCTCCTCTTCCTCGTTGCGCGGCTGCGGCACGTGGCGGATGTTGCAGTCGGTCAGGTACTCGATCTCGTCGTAGTCGTAGAACACCACGCGGCCGTGGCGCGTGACGCCGAAGTTCTTGTACAGCATGTCGCCCGGGAAGATGTTCGCGGCGATCAGCTCCTTGATCGCGTTGCCGTACTCGAGCACGCCGTGCTCCACCTGCTCGTCGGAACCCTCCTGCAGGTAGATGTTCAGCGGCGTCATGCGGCGCTCGATATAGACGTGGCGCACCACGATCTCTTCGCCGCCATCCTTGGCGCGCTGGTATTCGATCATCGACGGGGCATGCTGCTCGAACTCGCGCACCAGCGCATCGTCGAAGCGCGACAGCGGGAAGGCCACGTCGGAGTATTCCAGCGTATCGGCCATGCGGCCGACGCGGTCGTGCTGCTTGACCAGCTGGTACTTCGACTTGACCAGTTCGCGCGTGGTGTCCTTGGGCGCCGGGAAAAAATCCCGGATCACCTTGAACACGTACGGGTACGACGGCAGCGTGAACACCAGCATCACCAGCCCGCGGATGCCGGGCGCGACGATGAACTTGTCCGACGAATGCTGCAGGTGGTGCAGGAAGTCGCGGTAGAACAGGTTCTTGCCCTGCTTCTGCAAACCCAGCGAGGTATAGATTTCCGCGCGCGGCTTGCGCGGCATGATGTCGCGCAGGAAGGTCACGTAGGCCGACGGGATCTCCATGTCGACCATGAAGTAGCTGTGCGTGAACGAGAACAGGATCAGCAGCTGTTCCTTCTTCAGCAGCACGGTGTCGAGCACCAGCTTGCCCGACGGCCCGTGCAGGATCGGGATCGCCAGCGGGAAGGTGCGGTCGCCGTTGAGGATGCGGCCGATGATGAAGGCGGCCTTGTTGCGGAAGAACAGCGACGACAGCGTGTGGATCTGGAAGTTCGGCGCGATGCGCAGGTCGCCGAAATGCTCGCCGACGGCGCGCACCACGTAGCCGATGTCGCGCTGCAGGTCCTCGAACGGGCGCTCGAGCTGGAAGTTGTGCACGATGCGCTCGAAGCACGCGGCCATGCCCTCGCGGCTGCCCGGGTAGTAGGCGCGGAAGGTCGGGCGCGTGGGCGATTCCTCGTTCTCGATGTATTCGGTCGAGATCGCCGGGCGCACGAAGATGAAATCGTTGTTGAAGTACGAGCGGTGCAGGATGCGCGTGCAGACCGAGTTGAAGAAGGTCTCGGCCAGCTCGGGCTGGTGGTGGTTGGTCAGGAGGCCGATGTAGTGCAGCTTGATCTGCTGCCAGATCTCGTCCTCGATGTTCTCGGCGTCGTACTCGTCTTCCAGGATCACGCTGGATTCGCGCACGCGCTCGTTGTAGAACGCGATGCGGTCGCGCTGGATCTGCTGCAGCCCGTGCCAGTCGCCGGCTTCGAACTTCAGCTTGGCCTGGTGGCTGACCTCGCGGAACAGGCGGTAGTGCTTGTCGAACCCGTCGAGCATCGTTCTCGCCACATCGTAGGCAATCTGCGAGGAGAGCAGTTTGGGGAAGTGGGACATGGGTCGACGGGGGGCGACTGCGTGAAGGTCTTGCGACAGGTAGTGAGATTGTAATGGGTTCGGGCGGGGGCTCCGGGTGATTTCGGCGCCCCGCCTGGTCGCCGGGCTGCCGCTTACATGGTTTCCGCGAACAGCTCGCGGCCGATCAGCATGCGGCGGATCTCCGAGGTGCCGGCGCCGATCTCGTACAGCTTGGCGTCGCGCCACAGGCGCCCGGCGGGGTATTCGTTGATATATCCGTTGCCGCCCAGGATCTGCACGGTTTCTCCCGCCATCCAGGTGGCCTTCTCGGCGGTGTACAGGATCACCGCGGCGCAGTCCTTGCGCACCTGGCGCACGTGGTCGCTGCCCAGCGCGTCCAGGTTCTTGCCGACCGTGTAAAGGTAGCTGCGCGCCGCCTGCAGCGTGGTGTACATGTCGGCCACCTTGCCCTGGATCAGCTGGAATTCGCCGATGCTCTGGCCGAACTGCTTGCGGTCGTGGATATACGGGGTGACCACGTCCATGCAGGCCTGCATGATGCCGACCGGTCCGCCGGACAGCACCGCGCGCTCATAGTCCAGCCCGCTCATCAGCACCTTGGCGCCGCCGTTCTCGGCGCCAAGGATGTTCTCCACCGGCACTTCCACGTCCTGGAACACCAGCTCGCCGGTGTGCGAGCCGCGCATGCCCAGCTTGTCCAGCTTCTGCGCCACCGAGAAGCCCTTCATGCCCTTCTCGACGATAAACGCGGTCATGCCGCGCGCGCCCAGTTCCGGCTCGGTCTTGGCGTAGACCACCAGCACGTCGCAGTCGGGGCCGTTGGTGATCCACATCTTGGTGCCGTTGAGCACGTAGCGGTCGCCCTTCAGTTGCGCGCGCAGCTTCATGCTGACCACGTCGGAGCCGGCGTTGGGCTCGCTCATCGCCAGCGCGCCGATCCATTCGCCCGACACCAGCTTGGGCAGGTATTTGGCCTTCTGCGCGGCCGTGCCGTTGCGGTGGATCTGGTTCACGCACAGGTTGGAGTGCGCGCCGTAGGACAGGCCGACCGACGCCGAGGCGCGGCTGATTTCCTCCATCGCGATCATGTGGGCCAGGTAGCCCATGTTGGCGCCGCCGTATTCCTCGGCCACGGTGATGCCGAGCACGCCGAGGTCGCCCATCTGCTTCCACGCGTCCATCGGGAACTGGTCGGTGCGGTCGATCTCGGCCGCGCGCGGGGCCAGCTCGGCCTGGGCCCAGTCGCGCACGGCGCCGCGCAGCATCTCGATGTCTTCGCCCAGATCGAATTTCAGGCCTGGCAGTTCGGTCATGATGGTCTCCTGTTTGGAATCGGTGTGTCGGGGGGTCCGGGGTTGCCGGATCGATCGGTTCAGACGTGGCCCAGCGTTTTGACCACGCACAGCGTCATCAGCATGGTCGCCACCGGCTTGCGGCGGCCGTCCTGCTCGACATAGACATCGCCCTGCGCCACGATCAGCGTGCGCCCGGGCTTGAGCACCCGCCCCACCGCCACCAGGCGTTCGCCCTGGGCGGGGGACAGCAGGTTGATCTTGTATTCGGCGGTCAGCCCCGCCTCGTCTTCGCCGACCAGCGTCAGCGCGGCATAGCCGCAGGCGCTGTCGGCCAGCGCGCCGACCACGCCGCCGTGGAAGAAGCCGTGCTGCTGGGTCACGCCATCGGACCACGGCATCGCCAGCTCCACCTCGCCGCGCTGCACGCGCGCCAGCGAAGCGCCGAAGGTGCGCATCAGGCCCTGGCGCGAGAAGCTGGTGGCAATGGCGTCGGCACGCGCGGCGGACAGCGGTTCCGGTTCGGCGGGCACGGCACTGGCGTTGGAGGCGGTCATGACAGGGTTCCGGTAGAGGGCCTGGTGGGACGGACGGCGCACGGCCACGCGCGCTGTCCGGTTATTCTATTGACGTTTACGTAAACGTCAATCCCGGATCGTACGGAGGCGCGGCCAAGCGGCGCTCAGGCAGCATGGGTGTGGTCCGGCGCCTCGTCGCCGCGCACATCCACCGGCGCGCCGCCCTGCGCCGCCAGCAGCGCCCGGCACTGGCGCTCATGCTGGTCGATCTCGGCCAGTTGCGCCTGCAGGTCTTCCATCTGGCGCTCCAGCGTGCGCCGGTGTGCCGCCAGCGCGGCCAGGAACCGGTCCAGTTGCGGGGCGGTATCGCGCGGCGACTCGTAAAGGTCAAGGATCTCGCGGATCTCGTTGAGAGTAAGCCCCAACCTTTTACCGCGCAGCGTCAGCTTCAGCCGGGTCCGCTCGCGGCCGTTGTAGACGCGCTTGCGCCCGCCGGGCCCGGCGCGCTCCGGCGACAGCAGGCCCTGGTCCTCGTAGAAGCGGATGGCGCGCGGCGTGACGTCGAACTCACGCGCGAGATCGGTAATGGTGTAGGTGGCGGAAGCCGCCGCTGGCGTCGCTGACATGGCCTGCCCAAAGAAAGTGAACGGTCGTTCGTTGCGAAGTCAAGTTTTCGCTTAAGATGGAAACGAACCCGTATGGTTGACGTTTACGTTAGCGTCAACCAGATCGGCTGGCAACCGGTGCTTGCACGCCCCTCGCGCATGATCGGGACGTGCCGGCAGAACGAGAAAGCCCGCGCCCCGCCGCCAGGCTTCGACCAAGAGACCCCTCATGAACGCACTCGAACACCAGCTCCAATACCCGTTCGGCGAGACCATGCCCGCGCCCGGCGCCAAACAGGAAGTCGCCCCCGGCGTCTACTGGCTGCGCATGCCGCTGCCGTTCGCGCTCGACCATATCAACCTGTGGCTGCTGCGCGACCACCTGGACGGACGCGACGGCTGGACCATCATCGACTGCGGCATCACCAACGACACCATCAAGGGCCACTGGGAAACGGTCTTCGCCAATGAGCTGGAAGGCCTGCCGGTGGTGCGCGTGCTCTGCACCCACAGCCACCCCGACCATGTCGGCCTGGCGCACTGGCTGTGCCAGCGCTTCGGCGTGCGGCTGTGGATGAGCCTTGGCGACTACATGAGCGCGCGCGTGATGGGCAGCGGCACCGGGGCCGGCTCCAGCGCGGGCGGCGACGCCGCCGCCGCGCACTTCGCGCTGCACGGGCTGACCGATGCCGACAGCCAGGAGAAGCTGCGCGCGCGCAAGACCTACTACCCGTCGCTGGTGCCGGCCCTGCCGGCGCAGTACCGCCGCCTGATGGAGGGCGACACGGTGCGCATCGGCACCGACGCCGCGCGCGCGGACTGGCGCGTAATCACCGGCTTCGGCCATTCGCCCGAACACGTCGCGCTGTATAACGCCGCCACCAACGTGCTGATCTCCGGCGACATGGTGCTGCCGCGCATCTCGACCAATGTCAGCGTGTTCGACATGGAGCCCGAGGGCAATTCGCTGCAGCTCTACCTGGATTCGCTCGGCAAGTACGAGCCGCTGCCGCAGGACGTGCTGATCCTGCCGTCGCACGGCCGGCCGTTCCGCAACCTGCATACCCGCATCATGCAGCTGCGCGAGCACCATGCCGACCGCCTCGCCGAAACGCTGGAAGCGTGCCGCGCCAAGCCGTGCAGCGCGCACGACATCGTCAGCGTGATCTTCAAGCGCCAGTTCGACATCCACCAGATGACCTTCGCCATGGGCGAGTCGCTCGCGCACCTGCACTGCCTGTGGCACCGCGGCGAGCTGGTGCGGGAAACCGGCGACGACGGCGTGATCCGCTTCCGCGCCGCCTGACTGGCTTAGTTGGCGGCCGCCAGCGCCGCCAGGTAGCGCACCCCGTCGACGGCGCGGCTGCCGTACCAGGACAGCATCTCGCCGTCGACCAGCAGCACCGGCTTGCCGAGCTGGCGCTCGAGCGCATCGGCGTGGTCTTCGGTGAAGCGGTAGGGCTCGGTCGACAGCAGCACCAGGTCGAGCTCGCGCACCAGCGCATCGCTCCAGCGGAAGGTGGGATAGCGCTCGCCGGGCGCGTTGGGGCGGCTGCAGTCGCCGCCCGCGCAAGCCTGCAAGGCGGCGCTGCCCTCGGGCCAGGTTTGCCAGTTGGCCAATGCCAGCATGCGGCTGATATAGGTGTCGCGCGACACCGTCATCCACGGGTCCTGCCAGATCGCATACAGCACGCGGCGCGCCGGCCACGGCCGCACGCGGATCGCATCGAGCTGCGCCTGCAGCGCCGCGCACAGCGACTCGGCTTCGGCATGGCAGCCGAAGATGCCGCCCAGCAGCCGGTACAGCCCGAGGTTGTCTTCCGGCGCGCACGGATGGGTGACAATCACGTTGGGCACGAAGGCGCGGATCTCGTCCACGGTCTCGCGCCGGTTCTCGTCGATATTGACCACCACATGCGTAGGCGCCAGCGCGCGCAGCCGCGCCACATTGACGTCCTTGGTGCCGCCCACCTTGGGCACGGCGCGCACGGCCGGTTCCGGGTGGATGCAGAAGCCGGTGCGCGCCACCATCTGCCGCGCCAGCCCGAGCGCGAACAGCAACTCGGTCACCGACGGCACCAGCGAGGCAATCCGCACCACGCCGGTGGCGGCGGCATGCTGCTGGCCGATGGCGTCGCGCCACATCTCAGGGCTCCTGCGCTGGTCCGGCACGGCGCGGCTTGCGCGGCGCGCCCGCGGCGAGCGCGTCGTACAGCCAGCGCGGCATTACGTGCAGCAGCGCCGCCACCACGCCCATCGGCCACGGGATCACGCGGAAGCGCCGGCCCGCGGCGATCACGCGCACGGCCTTGCGCGCGAACACGTCGGCATCGGTCAGGAACGGCATGCGGTAGGGGTTGTGCGCGGTCATCGGCGTGCGGATATAGCCCGGCGCGATCGTGACCACGCGGATGCCATGCCGGCGCTGCTCCAGCCGCAGGCTTTCCAGCAGCTTGATCACCGCCGACTTGGACGCGCTGTAGGCTCCTGCGCCCGGCAGCCCGCGCACGCCGGCCACGCTGGCAATGCCCACCAGCGTGCCGCGCCGGCCGAAAGCCCCAAGCTCGCGCGCCTGCATCGCATGCATGAATGGCTGGAAGGTGGTCAGCACGCCAAACCAGTTGGTGTCCATGACCTGGCGGAAGGCGTCCAGGTCCTCGCGTTCGCTGGCGACGGTGCCGACCGAGACCCCGGCATTGGCGATCACCACGTCCGGGCAGCCGAAATGGCCGACAAAGTCTTGCGCCGCGCGCGCCATCGCGTCGGCATCGCGCACGTCGGCGCCATAGACGCGCACCGCGCCGGGGTTGGGCAAGGTGGCCACAAACTCGCGCAGCGCGTCCTCGCGACGCGCCACCAGGCCCAGGATGGCACCCTGCGCCGCGTATTCGCGCGCGAGCGCCTGACCCAGGCCGCTGGAGGCACCGGTGAGGAAGACTTTGAGGGGGCGCATGAGGGCTGGAGTACGGTCGGAAATAAAAAACGGCTGGTAAAGGATACCAGCCGTTTGCCCTGCTACAGGTCTTGACGTCCCTGCCTGGGTACTCCCTCTCCCGCTTGCGGGAGAGGGTTGGGGTGAGGGCCGGGCGCCACCACGTAGTCCGCGCTTGCGGTATGCCAGCGCCTGCCCTCACCTCCTGCCCCTCTCCCGCAAGCGGGAGAGGGGAGCAAACCCTCAGCCCATCAAAGCTTCTTCGCCTTGATCTGCTCCACCAGATAATCCATGGTCTGCACCGCGGCCTGCTTGTTGCCGGCGATCGACGGCGAGGTCACGTACTTGCCCTGCACCACCACGGTCGGCACGCCGTCGATCTTGTAGGCGTCGGCGATCTTGTTGGCGCGCTGCGAGTTGGTGGTCACCGTGAACGAGTTGTACGCATCCAGGAAGGCCTTGCGGTCGACGCCGTTCTTGGCCATGAAGTCGGCGATTTCGTTGGTGTCGGTCAGGCGCTTGCGGTCCACGTGGATGGCGCTGAAGACCTTGTTGTGCATGGCGTCGAGCTTGCCGATGGCTTCCAGCGCGTAGAAGATCTTGGTGTGCGGCAGCAGGTCGTCGCGGAAGGCGACCGGCACGCGCTTGAACACCACATTGCCGCCCTGCTTCTTGACCCAGGCTTCCAGGTCGGGCTCGAATTCGTAGCAGTGCGGACAGCCATACCAGAAGAACTCGGTCACCTCGATCTTGCCCGCAGCGACCGGCTGCGGCGTCTTCAGGACCTGGTACTCCTTGCCCTCGGTGGGTGCCGCCTGGGACGGGGCGGACATCAGCAGGCCGCCCACGGCGGCAAACATGGCGAACAGTGCGGCGAGTTTTTTCATTTCAGAACGGCCTTGCGGTTTGGACGATGAGCGTATGACAGCGGCGGCGGCGCCCGGTTCAGCGCGGCAGCGGCCGCGCCTGGCGGGAACCTGTTGCGGCGGTGTTGCGGCGGTTACCGTGGATTAAACGGTGCCGCCCTACTGCTTGGTAAAGCGGATCACCGAGGCCTCGAAACCGGACGACTGCAGCCGGTCGCGTGCCTTGTTCATGTCTTCGATGCGGTTGAACGGCCCCAGGCGCACCCGGTACATCTTGACGCCGTTGACATCGCGCTCGGTGATGCGGGCCTCGAAGCCCTGCATCGCCAGGTTGGCCTTCTGGCGGTCGGCGTCGTCCGACGAGCGGAACGCGCCCACCTGCAGCAGGTAGCCCACCTTGTGCGCGTCGGCCTGGGCGATCTCGGCGATCGGGTCGGACACCGGCTTCTCGGCCGGCTTGCTGGCGAGCGGCTTGTCAGCCGGTTTTTCGACGGGCTTGTCCACCGGCTTGTCCAGCGGCTTGTCCGCCGGCCGGGTCGTCGCCACCGGCGGCTGGCCGTTCTGCCGGGGCTCCGGCTCCGGCGCCGGGCCCACCGGCTTGGCCGGGGTCTTGCTCCACAGCGGCTTGTTGGGGTCGCTCGGGCCGTCGTCGGCGCGCTGGGCCGGGGCCGGCAGCTGGCTGGTGACGTTGCCCGGCTCGCTCGGCCGGGGGGCGTGCTTCTGCTGGAACGGCGTCGGCGACTTGGTGATGTACAGGGCGACCACCACGGCGATGGCCAGCCCGACGATCAGCCCGAGCACCAGGCCCAGGAACGTACCGCCGCGCTGCTGGCTGCGGCGGACATTGCGCGACTCGCGCTTGCGTTGCTGTTGCATGAAGTCCTCTTCGGTGATGCCGGGATTATAGGGCCAGCGCCGCCAACGGCAGCACTGGCATCGTCCCCGGGGCCGGACGGCCCCGTGCGTCGCGCGCGGGCGGGCGCCGCACGCCTGCTTACATGCGGCGCGGGGCGGACACGCCGATCACCGCCAGGCCGTTGCGCAGCACCTGGCGCGTGGCGGCCAGCAGCGCCAGGCGGGCGCGCTTGACGGCGTCGTCGTCGACCAGCACGCGGTCGGCGTTGTAGAAGGCGTGGAAGTCGCCGGCCAGGTCGCGCAGGTAGAAGGCCACCGCATGCGGCGCCAGTTCGGCCGCGGCAGCCGACAGCATGTCCGGGAACTCGGCCAGGCGCTGTCCCAGCGCCAGCGCCTGGGCGCTGGCTTCGGGCCCGGTCACGGCGGACAGGTCGGCGCCGGCCAGCTCGGCCAGGCGCGCTTCCCAGTCCGCGCCGCCCCACGACTCGAAGATCGAGCAGATGCGGGCGTGGGCGTACTGGACGTAGTACACCGGGTTCTCGTCGTTCTGCTTGAGCGCCAGGTCGACATCGAACACGAACTCGGTATCGGCCTTGCGCGACAGCAGGAAGAAGCGCACCGCGTCGCGGCCGCGGGCGAAGTGCGCGGGCCAGTCGGCGACGCCGGCGTCCAGGCAGCCGCGGATGGTTTCATCGCCGCCGTTGGACCATTCGATCAGGTCGCGCACGGTGACATAGGAGCCGGCGCGCTTGGATATCTTGACCTCCTCGCCGTTCTTCATCACGGTGACCATCTTGTGCAGCACGTAGTCGGGGTAGCCCTGCGGGATGCCGAGGTCCAGGCCCTGCAGGCCGGCGCGCACGCGTGCGATGGTGCCGTGGTGGTCGCTGCCCTGCACGTTGATGACCTTGGTGAAGCCGCGCTCCCACTTGGTGGTGTGGTAGGCGACGTCCGGCACGAAGTAGGTATAGGTGCCGTCGCTCTTCTTCATCACGCGGTCCTTGTCGTCGCCGTCGTCGGTGGTGCGCAGCCACAGCGCGCCCTCGCTCTCGTAGGTCTTGCCCTTGGCGACCAGCGACTGCACCGCGGCGTCGACGCGGCCGTCGCTGTACAGCGACGACTCCAGGTAATAGCGGTCGAACCTGACCCCGAAGGCCTGCAGGTCGATGTCCTGCTCGTTGCGCAGGTAGGTCACGGCGAACTTGCGGATCGAGTCGATGTCCTCGACGTTGCCCGACGCGGTCACCGGCTCGCCGTCCGAGGCGCTGACGGTCTTGCCGGCGAGGAAGTCGGCGGCGATGTCGGCGATGTAGTCGCCGTTGTAGGCGGCCTCGGGCCAGTTGGCATCGCCCGGCTTCAGGCCGCGCGCGCGCGCCTGCACCGACAGCGCCAGGGTCTGGATCTGCACGCCGGCGTCGTTGTAGTAGAACTCGCGGTGCACGTGCCAGCCCTGCCACGACAGCAGGTTGGCGAGCGCATCGCCCAGCGCCGCCTGGCGGCCGTGGCCGACATGCAGCGGACCGGTCGGGTTGGCCGAGACGAATTCCACCAGCACCTGGCCATGCACGCCGCGCTCGCGCGCGCCGTAGTGGTCGGCCTCGGCCAGCACCGCGCGCAGCACGTCGGCCTTGGCGGCCGGCGTCAGGCGCAGGTTGATGAAGCCGGGGCCGGCGATCTCCATGGCCGCGACCAGGCCCTGCGCGCGGGCATCGGCCTGCACCGCGGCGACGATGCGCTGCGCCAGCTCGCGCGGATTGCTCTTGAGCGCGCGCGCAACCTGCATGGCGACATTGCAGGCAAGGTCGCCGTGGGCGGCCGCCTTGGGCCGCTCGAAGGTGACGGCGGGCAGGGTGGCATCGGCCGGGGCGAGCGCGCGCACGGCATCGGTGAACGCGGCGGCGAGATTGGAGGTCTGAACAGGCAGCATGGATGTCGGAAGCCCTGTGGGCTGGTATTCGGGCGCGGTGCCTTGCGGGCCGCGCCGGGCCCGGAATACGGCAAGTGACGGCGAATCAACGCCGCGCCGCGTGACAGGCATGGGAATCGGGAACGCGCAATTTTATCAGGTGCTATGCTGACATCATGCGCAAGGACGGCCACGGACCACAATCCGGTCCGGCGGCCGCACCAGACCGTGCCCGAACCGGCGTGGCCTCCCGCCCCGGGGACGCCGCCCACCGTTCTCCGTGAAAGGAAAAACCATCATGCTGATCACCTTCAAATCCCACGCCGCGCAGGACCTGATCATGATGAAGGATCTGGCCGTGACGCTCCTGGGCATCATCGGCAAGCATCTCGGGGAACGGGGGGTGATCACCGTCGAAGAACTGCCGCACGCGATCCACCGGCTCGAAGCCGCCGTGGCCGATGCGCGCCGCGGCCATCCGGCCGACACCGCGGTCGAGGCCCGTTCCGATGCCGACGAGGAAGAGGAAGAGCCGCTGCACCTGGGACAACGCGCCTACCCGTTCCTCGACATGCTGCGCGCCTCGCAGCGCGAAGGCGCCAATGTGCTCTGGGGAGTCTGAGCAAGGCCGGCGGGCCGCACGGCGCTGAGCGCCACCCGCCAGTTCACCGCTGGCGGACAAAAAAACACCCGGCACCACAACTGGCAGCCGGGCTTCCGGACGAGGGTTCCGGAAAGGGGGGAATTCCCGCGGGACCCGCCTGGAGGGAACCAGGGGGTCTCCGCAGTAGTTGTCAGCTAATCCGCGCGGTTATTCCTCATCGGCATGGTGCCGGCCGTTGGCCAGCAGCAGCCCGATCACCGCGCCGACGGCTGCGGCGATCGCCACCGCCTTCAGCGGGGATTCGGCCACGCGGTGCTGGGCCTGCACCACCGCGCCATCGACGCGCTCGCGGGCACGCATCACGCCATCGGCGGTCTGGGCGCGCAGCCGGTGCGCCATCTCGCTGGCGCGTTCGCGCAGGCGATGGCCGGCCTGCAGGCTCTCGGCAGAGCCCTCGCGCGCCAGCACCTGGATGGTGTGCTCGAGCTGCGAGATCAGCGACTTGACTTCGCTGGACACCGGCGCCGCTGCCTCGCGCGTATCGCGTGCGGCATGCTTGATATGGCGGATCGCACTGTCGGCACTGTCGGACAGGTGGTTCAGTTCCTTCCGGACTTTGGGGTTCTGCGTCAGCATATGTTCTCCTCAGGGTCGGTCGTTCCGGGGGTTACGCCGGCTTGCGCCGGGTTCATCGTCCCCTGCGCACGAGGCCCATCACCGCGGCAACCAGCGCCACGACCAGGAAGATGAAGAACAGGATCTTGGCGATTTCCACGGCACCGGCGGCAATGCCGCCGAAGCCGAAGATCGCGGCGATCAGGGCGATGACGAAAAATACGAGTGCATATTGCAGCATGGCTAGGCTCCCGAAGATTTCGGACCAGGCCAGGCGCACTGGCTGGGCCCATGTGAGGGCTTGCGCCACGGGGTGCAAGCTCATAGCCTCATCGTAGAAAGCCACGCTTCGTGCCAATACCGACCGGCAGCCGATTCCGCTGTCAGCCGAGTCCTACAACGCGCGCCGCGCGCCACGCGGGCCCGCGCAGGGCGCCCGCCGAACTGCCGTGCTGGCGCGGAAACGCTCCCGGATGCCGGGCGCCGGGTTGACCCATGGCGGTCGATGTGATTCCATGGGCGCTCCCTTGGCGCCGCGGCGGGCGAGCGCGCCTTCACGATAGGAATAGCCCCATGTTCAAGCAGTCATTTCTCCCTCACACGCTGTTGCTCGCGGGCGGCATCCTGCTGACGCTGGCGGTGCTGGTGGCATCGGAAACCGGCAATATCCGCCTGCGCGAAAGCTATACCGACGTGATCCGCTCGCAGCGCCTGCAGACCGAGCTGGCCGCGCTCAACGGCGAGCTGGTCAATGCCGAGGCCGGGCAGCGCGGCTTCCTGCTGACCGGCAAGGAAAGCTACCTGGAACCGTACTACAAGGCGCTGCCGCGCATCGCCGAGCTGACGGCGCAGATCCGCGCCGGCTACGCCAATGACCCCGAAGGCCTGAAGCAGTTCGGCGATACCTCCAAGCTGGTCAACAGCAAGCTCAACGAAATGGCGCTGACGCTGGTGTACGGCAAGCGCGACCTGGAAGTGGCGCTTGACCTGATCCGCACCGACTACGGCAAGCAGACCATGGACAACGCGCGCCGCGGGCTCGACCAGCTGCAGGCGCGCGAGGCCGGCGCGGTCTCGCACCGGCTCGAGGGCGCCGAGAACGACGTGCAGCTGTCGCGCTACGGCATCGGCCTGCTCACCGCCATCAACATCATCCTGCTGATGGCGGTCGGCATCGGCCACGCCAAGCGGCTGGCGATGGCCGAGGCGGTGCGCACCCAGCTGGAAGAGGAAAGCGTGCGGCTGGACCGCAAGGTGCGCGCGCGCACGCGCCAGCTGTCGGCGCTGGCCGCCCACCTGCAGCGCGTGACCGAAGACGAGAAGACCCGGCTCGCGCGCGAGCTGCATGACGAACTCGGCGCCATCCTGACCGCGATCAAGCTGGACCTGCACTGGGTGCGCCGCAAGGTACAGGCCGACCATCCGGTGGCCGCCGAGCGCCTGACGCGCGTGATGCTGCACGTGGACCAGGGCATCCAGATCAAGCGCCGCCTGATCGAAGACCTGCGCCCCACCGTGCTGCTCAACCTGGGCCTGCGCGCGGCGGTGTGCCAGCTGGTCGAGGAAGTGGGCGCGCGCAACAACTGGGAAACCGACGTCAGCGTGCCCGAAGACCTGCCGGCGCTGCGCGACGAAGCCGCGATCGCGCTGTACCGGATCGTGCAGGAATCGCTGACCAATGCGAGCAAGTATTCCGAGGCCAGGCACGTCGAGGTCGCGCTGGCCTGCCAGGGCGAGCTGCTCACGCTGACCGTGCGCGACGACGGCAAGGGACTGCCGCCGGACTTCGACGCCGGCAGCACGGCCGGCCACCACGGGCTGCTGGGGATGGAGCAGCGCGTCACCGCGCTCGGCGGCAGCATGCAGATCGATTCGTCGCCGGATGCCGGGGTGCGGATCCGGATCGAGGTGCCGTTGACCGCATCGGTGCTGGCGCCGGCCGAAGAACCCGAAAGCCCGGAGCCGGCACGCGCCTGAAGCCGTCAGGCTAGGGCGCGGCGTGTTCCTCGATCACGCGGAACACCTGCTCGAGCTCCAGCGACTTGTCGAAAAAGTAGTCGGCGCCCGCCTCGGCGCACTGGCGCCGGTACATCTCGAGCTGGGCATGGTTGGTGTAGACGATGCGCACCGTGCCGTTGTCGGCGCGCTGCATGGCGCGCAGCACGTTGATGCCGTTGCCCTGGCGCAGCTGCAGGTCGACGATGGCGACGTCGTACTTGCCGGCGGCGAGCAGGCGCAGGGCCATCGCTTCGGTATCCGCCCAGTCGACGTTCTCGACAAACGGGAAATCCTTCAGGTATTCGAGCAGCATGCCGCGCAGGACCGCCGAATCTTCAATCAGCAGCACGTTCAGCGCCCGGTAGGAAGTGTTCGAATCCTGCTCCGACATATTGTGTATTGCGGTCCCTTCCGGGGCGGCCCGCGGGGGCCGCAATTGAACTGCTATTCCACCAGGCCGTTCTTGATCGCGTAGTAGGTCAGGTCGGCGTTGGTCTTCATGCCCATTTTCTCCAGGATGCGCGAACGGTAGGTGCTGACGGTCTTGACGCTGAGGAACAGCTCGTCGGCGATCACCGACACCGACTGCCCGCGCGACAGCTTGCAGAAGATCTGGAACTCGCGCTCGGACAGCATCTGGTGCACCGGCTGCTCGGTCGGCTTGTCGAGGCCGCCGATCAGCAGGTCGGCCACGGTGGCGCTGACGTAGCGGCGGCCCTGCGCCACCGTGCGGATCGCCTTGACCAGGTCGTCCGGCGCGCTTTCCTTGGTTAGGTAGCCGGAGGCGCCGGCACGGATCAGGTTGATCGCGTACTGGTCTTCCGGGTACGTCGACAAGATCAGTACCGGCAGATCAGGCTTGCGCTGGCGGATCAGCTTGAGGACGTCGATGCCGTTGCGGTCCGGCATGGAGATGTCCAGCACCAGCACGTCGAACTCGGCATCGCGCAGCTGCGCCATGACCTCATCGCCACTGCCGGCCTCGCCGGTCACCTGAATATCGGGTTCTTCGGAAATAAACTGACGCAGCCCGGCACGCACAATCTCGTGGTCGTCGGCGATCAGGACGCGGATCATGTGTGGCTCCACGGGTTTAACGGACCGGCACTTCGGCCCGGTGCACGACGGGTGCAGGCGGAACCGCTTGCGATGTTGTCATTGTAGTGCCGCCCGCGTGCGCAGGCTGTCGGTGTCAGGCTGACAATGCGGCGTGGCGGCAAGGGCAGGCAAAGCTGCGTTGTGCCGGCGCCAAAAGCAAAGCGGGACGGATAGCATCCGTCCCGCTTTGCTGCGGCGCGTCAGGCCCGGAACATCCCTGGAGGGGGCCCGGCGCGGCCGTTACCGGTTGAAGCTGAGGCTAGTACTGCAAGAAACGATGGGGCTTGCTTGCCGTGCGCTTACTGCGCCTTGGCGCCTGCCTCGGCACTGGCGCCGACACCGACCTCGGCCTTCGACTTCTTGGCCGACTTGGCGGCGTGCTTGCCATGCTTGGCCTTGCTGCCGGCGTCTGCCTTGGCCGAGCCGGTGGCGTCGGCGGCGGTGCCGGCGCCCTTGTCGACTGCCGCGCCCGCGGTCGACAGGCCCTTGTCAGCCGCCGTGCCCGCTGCCGACAGGCCCTTGTCGGTCGCCGCGCCGGCCGTCGACAAACCCTTCTCGGCCGCGCCCGCGGCACCGGTTGCGGCGCCGCCGACGGCGTTCAGGCCACCCTGCGCCGCCGCGGCGGGCGAGGGCGTGGTCACCGAGGCACCGACATCGGCCTTGGTGCCAACGGCAACGCCGGTGCCCTGGGCCATGGCCAGCGAGGAAGCGGCGGCGATCGACAGTGCGGACAGGGAGAGCAGCAGTTTCTTCATGGACAGACTCCTTTCAGGATGCCCCGCAGCGAAACATTCGCCGCGGTGATCACGCCGGTGGTTGCGTGTATCGAGCCCTCAGTCTAGGGAGCCGCACTGCGCCGGTCTGTGAGCAGTTGCAAGGCACTGTAAGGAGTTGTGAGGCGGCCCGCACACCACCCCGGCGGCGCGGTGCAGGCCAACCGCTGCGCTTTTCCTGCCGCATCAACGCGCATCGACGGGCTGGCGGCGGGGCACCGCCGCCGCCGCTGCCGCCCGGGCGTCGCACCCGGTTACAGGTTGGGCGCGAGCGCGCGCGCCAGCTCGGCGCGGTCTTCGTGGCGGCGCGCCGCCATGTCGTCGAGCTGGTCCTGGCCGATCTTGCCGATGCTGAAGTAGGTCGACGCGGGATGCGCCAGGTAGAAGCCGCTGACCGAGGCCGCGGGCGTCATCGCCAGCGACTCGGTGATGCCCATGCCGATCTCGGCCGCGTCGAGGAATTCGAACATCGGTCCCTTGACGGTGTGCTCCGGGCACGCCGGATAGCCGGGCGCGGGACGAATGCCGCGGTACTTCTCGGCGATCAGCTCGTCGTTGCTCAGGGTCTCGGCGGCGTCATAGCCCCACAGGTCCTTGCGCACGCGCTCGTGCAGGCATTCGGCGAAGCCTTCGGCGAGGCGGTCGGCCAGCGCCTTGAGCATGATCGCGCTGTAGTCGTCGTGGTCGGCCTCGAACTGCGCTTCCTTCTTGTCGACGCCCAGGCCCGCGGTCACGGCGAACAGGCCGACGTAGTCGGCGATGCCGCTGTCCTTGGGCGCGACAAAGTCGGCCAGGCAGCGGTTGGGGCGGCGCACGCCATCCACCACCGGGCGCTCGCTCTGCTGGCGCAGGTTGTGCCAGGTCAGCGCGACCTGGGTACGGCTTTCGTCGGTGTAGATCTCGATATCGTCGTCGTTGACGGTGTTGGCCGGCAGCAGCGCGATCACGCCGTTGGCGGTGAGCCAGCGGCCCTGGATCAGGCGCGACAGCATCGCCTTGCCGTCCGAGAACACCTTGCGCGCCGACTCGCCCACGATCTCGTCGTTGAGGATGTCGGGGAATTTGCCGGCGAGGTCCCAGGTCTGGAAGAACGGGCCCCAGTCGATGTAGTGGGCCAGTTCCGCCAGGTCGTAGTTGCGGAACACGCGCCGGCCGATGAACTTGGGCCTGGGCGGAACGTAGGTGCTCCAGTCGATCGGCGTCTTGTTGGCGCGCGCCTGCGCCAGCGTCACCATCGGCGTGGCCTTCTTGTTGGCGTGCTGGGTGCGGATGCGCTCGTAGTCAGACTTCAGCTCGTCGAGGTACTTCGCCGCGCCTTCGTCGGACAGCAGGCTCGACGCCACGCTGACCGAGCGCGAGGCATCGGGCACGTACACCACCGGGCCTTCGTAGTTGGGCGCGATCTTGACCGCGGTATGCACGCGCGAGGTGGTGGCGCCGCCGATCAGCAGCGGGATCTTCTTCACGCGGAAGTAGTCGTCGCGCTGCATTTCCGACGCCACGTACGCCATTTCTTCCAGCGACGGCGTGATCAGCCCGGACAGCCCGACGATGTCCGCGCCCTCGACCTTGGCGCGCGCCAAAATCTCGTTGCACGGGACCATCACGCCCATGTTGACCACTTCGAAGTTATTGCACTGGAGCACCACCGACACGATGTTCTTGCCGATGTCGTGCACGTCGCCCTTGACCGTGGCGATCACGATCTTGCCGCGCGCCTTGACGTCGCCGCCGGCCTCGGCCAGCAGGCGCTTCTCTTCCTCGATAAAGGGCAGCAGGTGCGCCACCGCCTGCTTCATCACGCGCGCGCTCTTGACCACCTGCGGCAGGAACATCTTGCCGGCGCCGAACAGGTCGCCGACGATATTCATGCCATCCATCAGCGGGCCTTCGATCACCTCGATCGGGCGGCCGCCGCGCGCCAGCACCTGCTGGCGCACTTCCTCGGTGTCCTCGACGATAAAGGTGGTGATGCCGTGCACCAGCGCGTGCGCCAGGCGCTCGGCCACCGGCACCGGCTGCTCGGGCGTGCCGCGCCAGGCCAGGTTCTCTTCCTTCTTCGCGCCGCCGCCCTTGAAACGGTCGGCGATCTCCAGCAGGCGGTCGGTGGAATCGTCGCGGCGGTTCAGCACCACATCTTCGACGCGCTCGCGCAGCTCCGGGTCGAGCTGGTCATACACGCCGAGCTGGCCGGCGTTGACGATGCCCATGTCCATGCCCGCGCCGATCGCGTGGTACAGGAACACGGTGTGGATCGCCTCGCGCACCGTGTCGTTGCCGCGGAACGAGAACGATACGTTCGAGACACCGCCGCTGACCTTGGCGTACGGCAGGTTCTGCTTGATCCAGCGCGTGGCCTCGATGAAGTCCACCGCGTAGTTGTTGTGCTCTTCGATGCCGGTCGCGACCGCGAAGATGTTCGGGTCGAAGATGATGTCTTCCGGCGGGAAGCCGACTTCATTGACCAGGATGTCGTAGCTGCGCTGGCAGATCTCGGTCTTGCGCGCGAAGGTGTCGGCCTGGCCTTGCTCGTCGAAGGCCATCACCACGGTGGCGGCGCCATAGCGGCGGATCAGCTCGGCGTGGTGGCGGAACTGTTCCTCGCCTTCCTTCAGCGAGATCGAGTTGACCACCGGCTTGCCCTGCACGCACTGCAGGCCGGCCTCGATCACCTCCCACTTGGACGAATCCAGCATGATCGGCACGCGCGCGATGTCGGGCTCGGACGCGATCAGGTTCAGGAAGCGCACCATCGCGGCCTTCGAATCCAGCATGGCCTCGTCCATGTTGATGTCGATGATCTGCGCGCCGTTCTCGACCTGCTGGCGCGCCACCGCCAGCGCCTCGTCGAACTGGCCGTTCAGGATCATGCGCGCGAAGGCCTTGGAGCCGGTCACGTTGGTGCGCTCGCCGACGTTGACGAACAGCGTGTCGTCGTCGATGGTGAAGGGCTCGAGGCCGGACAGGCGCATCGGGCGCGGGGGCAGTTTGTTGTCGCTCATGTTGTCGGGCTCTCGGGCTCAGGCGGCGTCGCGGTACTGGCTGGGCCAGCTGCGGGGTTTCTTGTCGGCCACGCGCTGGGCGATGGCGGCGATGTGCTCGGGGGTGGTGCCGCAGCAGCCGCCCACCAGGTTCACCAGCCCGGAGGCGGCGAACTCTTCGACCAGCGATGACGTGACTTCGGGGGTTTCGTCGAAGCCGGTATCGCTCATCGGGTTGGGCAGGCCCGCGTTCGGGTAGCACGACACCGCGGCGTCGCAGATCTTGGCCAGCTCGGCGATATACGGGCGCATCAGCGTCGCGCCGAGCGCGCAGTTCAGGCCGAACGTGACCGGGCGCGCGTGGCGCAGGCTGTTCCAGAACGCCTCGACGGTCTGCCCCGACAGGATCCGGCCCGACGCGTCGGTCACGGTGCCGGAGATCATCACCGGCACGCGCTCGCCGGTATCCTCGAACAGCTGGTCGATGGCGAACAGCGCGGCCTTGGCGTTGAGGGTGTCGAAGATGGTCTCGACCAGGAACACGTCGGCGCCGCCTTCGAGCAGGCCCTTGCCCTGTTCGTAGTACGACTCGCGCAACTCTTCGAAGGTGACGTTGCGCGCGCCGGGGTCGTTGACGTCGGGCGAGATGCTGGCGGTCTTGGGCGTGGGGCCGAAGGCGCCGGCGACGAAGCGCGGCTTGCCGGGCGTGCTGTACTTGTCGCAGGCGGCGCGCGCCAGGCGCGCGGCCTCGACATTCATCTCGTACGCCAGCTCGGCCATCTTGTAGTCTTCCTGCGCCACGCGGGTAGCGCCGAAGGTATTGGTTTCGATCAGGTCGGCGCCGGCGGCCAGGTATTGCTCGTGGATCTCGCTGATGACCTGCGGCCGCGTCAGCAGCAGCAGTTCGTTGTTGCCCTTGACGTCGACCTTGTGGTCGGCGAAGCGAGTGCCGCGGTAGTCGGCCTCGCTCAGCTTGTAGCGCTGGATCATGGTGCCCATGGCGCCATCCAGGATCAGGATGCGTTCTTGCAGCAGCCGGGGCAGCTCGGCAGCCCGGGTGTAGGGGCGCGGTGCGGCCGCGCGGGATTCAGGGGCACGGGATTCAGGGGCACTCATGGCGGGGAACTCTGGAAAGGCGGGGCCGGCGGAGCTTCGACGGTAGGCCGCGGTGGCCGATGGCGGCCAAAGAGGTGCGATTTTATCAGGTGTATCAAGGCCTTGCGGCCGCCCTCGGTTGCCTGCCGGACGCTCCGGCGCCTACACTGAGAGACGTAAACGTCACCGTGCGCCGGCCTTGCGCCGCGCTTCCCTGCCGACCATGCAACACCTCGCCCCAACCGACGCCTACGACCTGCTGGCGCAATCGCCCGAGACGCTGTTTATCGACTGCCGCAGCGAAATGGAGTACCTGTTCGTCGGCCATCCCAAGGGCGCGCACAACGTGCCCTGGAACGACGGCCCCGACTGGGAGGTCAACCCGCATTTCGTGCAGATGGTGAAGAAGCTGGCCGGCCAGGCCTCGGCCCGGCCGGTGCTGCTGATCTGCCGCAGCGGCAACCGCTCTTCCGCGGCGGCGCGCGCGCTGGAGGGGGCGGGCTTCTCCAACGTCCAGTATGTGCTGCACGGCTTCGAGGGCGACCTCGATGCGCAGCGCCACCGCAATACGCTCAACGGCTGGCGTCACGACGGGCTGCCGTGGGAGCAGTACTGAGCCGCGTCACCTGGCCGGAAGAAAGCAAAAGCCCGCCGAAGCGGGCTTTGGTCGTCGTTGCTGAACCGGGGCGGCGCGGCGGCTCGGCGCGCCGCCCCGGGGGTCTGCTCAGTGCATCACCAGCGGATGCGTCATCACGTTGTCGAACTTGCCGAGGAAGTCATCGACCTCCTCCACCGACGGCTCGCTTTCAATCAGCCGCTTGACGTCGGCGCGGAAGCTTTCGGCGAGCTGGCCGCCGAGGAAAATCTCGCGCTTCAGGTTCTTGTCGACGATTTCGTAGCCCCCGAACTCAAGCGGCGCTTGCTCGACATCCGCACCGAATTCAACGATGCAGTAGTTGTCGCTGTTGTAGATCATTTGCATGGCACACCTCCTGGGCGTCATGGATGGGCGGCTCGCCCTTGTGGTTCTTGCCTCAGTTGATGCCTTGAGGGGGGCGCCGCGGCTTTACCTCCAAACTTGGGGTGACCGGCGGGAAATCAAGCTATGCGCAAGTTTCCGGGTGCCTGTCACCACGTTGCCACGATTTTCTGCCTTACATGAATTGGGCATCGGCCAATGCAACAAGTTTCTTGAGCCTGGAACATCAGTGTGTTGCTTGTCACGGAACGTCGCACTGGCCCCCGCATGCGGCGCTCCCCAGGAAGGCGTCCAGCGCGGCGTGGAAGCGTTCCGGCTGCTCCACGTGCACCAGGTGCGCCGCTTGCGGCACTACCTCGAGCCGGGACCCGGGGATCGCCGCGGCGATGCTCTGGGCCATCGCCACGGTCGCGCCCTGGTCCTGCTCGCCCGCTATTACCAGCGTAGGACAATGAATGCGGGAAAGCGCGCCCGCCAGGTCAAAAGCCATGATGGCCTCGGCCACGCCCACGTAGCCACGTACCGGAGTCGCCACCAGCATGTCGCGGATACGCAACACTTCGTCGGGATGCGACGCGTGGAACGCCGGCGTCAGCCAGCGGCCGAGGGTGGCATCGGCCAGCCCGGCCATGCCATGGGCCTCGGCCTGGCCGATGCGGTTGTGCCACATCGGGTGGGCTTCCATCGGCGTCTGGCTGTTGGTCGCCACCAGCGTCAGCGACAGCAGCCGCTCCGGATGGCGCAGCCCCATGCTCTGCCCGATCATGCCGCCCACCGAGATGCCGCAGAAATGCGCCTGCGGAATCTCCAGCGCGTCCATCACGGCGACCACGTCGTCGGCCAGCCGCGTCATGGTGTAGGGGCCGAGCGGCGCCTCGCTGGCGCCGTGGCCGCGCAGGTCCGGGCGCACCACGCGGTAGCGGCCGGCGAGATGCTGCGCGGTGATATCCCACAAGGTGTGGTCGGCGGCCAGGGCATGGGTCAGGATCACCCAGGGCCCGTCGGCGCCGTCCAGGCGCACGTGCAGCTCGGCGCCGTCGGCGTGGATGCGGCGGGTTTCGGTGGGCGGCGTGGCAGCGGTCATGGCGGATGCTCCTTTTCGGTCAAGCCTGCATGGATATGCGCAAACCGGCAGCGCAAACCGGCGGCGCAAACCGGCGGCGCTACGGTCCTTCGCGGCCGCGGTACACCAGGTCGATCTGGGTGCCGTCGGGCTCGGTCTGGCGCAACCGCACCGGCATCCAGCCCAGCGACTGCGCCAGCCAGACCTCGACGCGGCGCCTGTCGTTGGCGCGGCGCGGCAGCCGCACGAAGTGCTTGGCGCGCACCACGCCCTGGCCGGTGTCGATCTCGTCCTCTCCAACATACTGCACTTGCATGGGTTCGACATCCCGGGTGTCGGCCACCTGGAACGTTTCCGTCACACCGGGCGTTACATAGCGCTGCGGGTTGCCGCGCACCAGCCCCACCAGTTGCAGGAAGACGCTGAAGCGGTCCTGCGCGCCGGCGGGGAACGGCGCCTGCGCGCCCGAGGCGAAGGTCACGGTGCCCGCCCCGGTATCGATGCGCGAGGCCTCGACCTTGTTGCGGCGGCGTTCTTCGTAGCGTTCCGGCAGCAGGCCCTGCTCGGCCAGCGCGCCGCTACTCTGGAAGGCAAAGCGGAACCACAGCACGCGGGTCTCGACGGCGAGGCGGTAGCGGCTGCCGTCCTGCTCCCAACGGATCAGGCCGTCCGGGTTCTGCACGCCGTTGACGAAGCTGGCGTAATGCAGGGTAGCCGACGCGGGCGCGCTGTAGCGCACGCCGTTGACGCCGCCCTGCGGCCCGCCGGAAGGGGCGGGAGCCGGCGCGGCGGCGGGCGCGGCCGCGCTGCCTTCGCCGCCGGTGCCGGCTGCCATCTCGGCCGCGCCCTGCGGGCTGGTGGCGAGCGGCGGCGCCGGCTCGGGAGCCGGGGCGGGCACTTCGGGTTCGGGCGTTGGCGCCGCGGGCTTGGGCTGCGGACGCGGCGCGCGGGCGATCGGCCGGGGCTTTGGGGGAGCCGGCGGCGCCGGCGGCGGCAGCAGCACGGCTTCCAGCGTGGGGGTGTCGCTGACATCGACCGGGATCAGCGGCCCGGGCATGCGCACCAGACCCACCACCGCCATCAGGTGGACCAGCAGCACCAGCGCAATTACGAAGATCCAGCGGCGCCGGCGCCAGACGCGGGGATCCGCGCCGGGACGGGCGTGGGGATCAGGCTTGGACGGTTTGTCCGGGCGGGGCGGCGGCACCAAGGTAGCCGAGTTCCGATGAGAGCTGTTGGGCGATGGCGCGCACGCGGCGATCCATCGTACCGCCCCATTCTGCATCGAATATGCTTTGCGCGCCCAGCACGATCAGCCCCATGGCGAGATGCCCGTTGGCATCGAACACCGGCATCGAGAACGCATTGATGCCCGGCAGCACGCCGCCGAGCGTGCGCGCGGCGCCGTGCGCGCGCACCTCGGCGCAGATCGCGTCGTAGTCGGCCAGCGTGCGCGGCATGTCGGGCACGCCGTCATGGCCGCGCGCGCCCAGTTCGCGCTCGATCAGCGGCAGCGTCTGCTTGCGCGGCAGGTAGGCGCCGTAGAGCCGGCCGGTGGCCGAGTTCAGCATCGGCATCACGTCGCCCAGGCGCAGGCTGACCGTGACCGGATGGCTGGACTCTTCCCAGTGCACCACGGTGGGACCGTGGTTGCCCCACACCGCGATGCCGGCGGTCAGGTCGAGCTCGTCGCGCAGCTGCGACAGGATCGGGCGCGCCTTCTTGACCGGGTCGAGCCGGTTCAGCCCGGCCAGCCCCAGCTGCAGCGCGAACGGCCCCAGGTCATAGCGCCCGCTGACCGGGTCCTGCGCCACCGCGCCCAGCCGCATGAAACTGACCAGGTAGCGGTGGGCCTTGGCCGGGTTCATGCCCGCGGCGGCGGCGAGGTCGCGCAGCATCATCGCGCGCGGCGATGCCGCCAGCGCCTGCAGCAGCTTGAAGCCCACCTCGATGGACTGGATGCCGGAACGCAGCTTGGGGTCTTCTTCTTCGATCTCTGACATGCGGGTGGCAGGGTGTCTGCTGACTGGCGGGGGAAGGGAAAAATCCCAGGTAATTTACTATAGCGAAATCGATTTACCAGTTTTTAAGTGCTCGGCAGATTGTCTTCGCCACGGGCCTGGCCGGTGCGGCGCCGGTGCAGCCCGCCAGGCCGGGCCCCGTTTTACCATGGAGGCCACCGATGCGCCCCGCACGGTCGCCTGGCCGGCACGCGCGCCGCGTTAGACTAGCGGCCATCGCGCCTGCCCGGCGGGCGCCCCTGATCCCTACCGTACCCCATGAAACTCGCAACCCTGAAAGACGGTTCGCGCGACGGCCAGCTGGTGGTCGTGTCGCGCGACCTGAAGAGCGCGCACTTCGCCACCGACATCGCCGGCAAGCTGCAGACCGTGCTCGACGACTGGCAGTTCTACGCGCCGCAGCTGCAGGACCTGTACGACGCGCTCAACGCCGGCCGCGCGCGCCATCCGTTCCCGTTCGCGCCGAAGAACTGCATGGCGCCGCTGCCGCGCGCCTACCAATGGGCCGACGGCTCGGCCTACGTCAACCATGTCGAGCTGGTGCGCAAGGCGCGCGGCGCCGAGATGCCGCCCGAGTTCTGGACCGACCCGCTGATGTACCAGGGCGGCTCCGACGATTTCCTGGGCCCCCAGGACGACATCGTCTGCGCCAGCGAGGCCTTCGGCATCGACTTCGAGGCCGAGGTCGCGGTGATCACCGGCGACGTGAAGATGGGCGCCACCCCCGAGCAGGCCGGCGACGCCATCCGGCTGGTGATGCTGGCCAACGATGTCTCGCTGCGCAACCTGATCCCGGCCGAACTGGGCAAGGGCTTCGGCTTCTTCCAGAGCAAGCCGGCCACCGCGTTCTCGCCGGTGGCGGTGACCCCCGACGAACTCGGCGACGCCTGGCGCGAGCGCAAGGTCCACCTGCCCATGACCGTGCACTGGAACAGCAAGAAGGTGGGCCACCCCGACTGCGGCACCGACATGGTGTTCGACTTCGGCCAGCTGATCGCGCATATCTGCAAGACGCGCAACGTGCGCGCCGGCAGCATCGTCGGCTCGGGCACGATCTCCAACGTCGACCGCACCAAGGGCTACTGCTGCATCGCCGAGAAACGCATGCTCGAGACCATCGACCAGGGCAAGCCGGCGACCGAATTCATGAAGTTCGGCGACGCGGTCAAGATCGAGATGTTCGACGCGCAGGGCCATTCGGTGTTCGGCGCGATCGACCAGCTGGTGGCGGCGGGCTGAGGCAAGCCGGGGCCGCAAGCCGGGGCCGCGAGCCGGAATTGCATATAATTAACCGACCGATCGGTTGGTAAATTAACCATGCTTGCGGCGCCCGCGCTGGCGTCCACATAAAAGGCCCCCATGACCACTCCCTCCGCTGACACCGCCGCCCTGTCCCCGCGCTACGAGCGCTACCGCGCGCTGACGCTGCGCCGCCACGGCCCGATCCTGGAAATCGTCATGGGCGCGGCCCAGTCGGCCAACCAGAAGCTGGCCACCGCCGACGCCAGCATGCACCGCGAGCTGGCCGAAATCTGGCGCGACGTCTCCGCCGACCCCGACGTGCGCGTCGCGCTGATCCGCGGCGAGGGCAAGGGCTTCTCCGCCGGCGGCGACCTGGCGCTGGTCGAGGACATGGCCCGCGACTTCGACACCCGCACCCGGGTCTGGCACGAGGCGCGCGACCTGGTCTACAACGTCATCAACTGCGACAAGCCGGTGGTCTCGGCGATGCATGGCCCGGCGGTCGGCGCCGGGCTGGTCGCGGGCTTGCTGGCCGATATCTCGATCGCGGCAAAGACCGCGCGCATCGTCGACGGCCATACCCGGCTGGGCGTGGCGGCGGGCGACCATGCCGCGATCGTGTGGCCGCTGCTGTGCGGAATGGCCAAGGCCAAGTACTATCTGATGCTGTGCGAGTCGGTCAGCGGCGAAGAGGCCGAGCGGATCGGCCTGGTCTCGCTGGCGGTGGATGAGGACGAACTGGTGGCGCGCGCGTTCGAGGTGGCCAACCGGCTGGCGGCAGGGTCGCAGAGCGCGATCCGCTGGACCAAGTACGCCCTCAACAACTGGCTGCGCATGGCCGGCCCCGCTTTCGATACCTCGCTGGCGCTGGAATTCATGGGTTTTGCCGGCCCCGACGTGCACGAAGGCATGGCGAGCCTGCGCGAAAAGCGGCCGCCTCAGTTCAGGTAACGACGACGCAGCCGTGCTCCCGGAGTTCCGGGCACCAGGCTGCGCCGCACACGGAGCGCGCGACCATGTTCGGACAGATTCCCGATTTCACCAACGGCTTCGACTTCATGCGCCGGCTCTGGGGCGGCGGCGCCGGCATGCCCGCCGGCCTGATGCCCGGCCTGCAGGCCATGACCCCGCCGATGGACCTGGAAGACCTCGACAAGCGCATCGCCGACCTGAAGGCGGTGGAAAGCTGGCTGCAGCTCAATACCAACCTGCTGCGCACCACCATCCAGGGGCTGGAGGTGCAGCGCGCCACGCTGGTGGCGCTGCAGACCTTCGGCAACGCGCTGTCTCCCGAAGCGATGCAATCGGCGATGGAAAACGTCGCGCGCGCGGCCAACGCGCCCAGCGCGGAGGCGCCGCAACGCACCGGTGCTGATACTGGCGCAGAGGCCGGCAGCGGCAGGCAAGCCGAGCCCGCCGAGGCCGCCGCCAGCGACGCCGATGCCGCCCCGGCGCCCAACGCCGCGCTGTGGTGGGATATGCTGCAACAGCAGTTCAACCAGATTGCCAGCAGCGCCGCGGCGGCCAGCATGGTGCCGTTCGGCATGGGTGGCATGGGCGGCTTCGGCGCTGGTGGCGCTGCCGGCGCCGCCACGCCCGCCGCCGCGACGCCGTCCGGCGCAGAGACACCGAAGCCCGCGGCCGCCGGCAAGACGCCGTCGGCCGGGACTGGCGGGCCTGCCGCGAAGAAGGCGCCGGCGAAGAAAGCCGCTGCAAGGAAGCCGGCCAATCAATCGACAAACCAGTCGGCCAAGGCCAAGCCGGCCCGGGATGCCGGCGAGGGCGGCAATGGCGGCAATGGCGGCGCCGGCGGCAGCGTCACCAACTGATGAATCCTGCCGCTGCCTGACGCCCCCTTCCCCGAAGCGCCCATGCACCGCGATTCCCTGCCGCTGCCCCCGGCGGCGCCCGCCTCCGCACCCAACCCCGCCGCCACCGCCCTGATCATGATGGGCGGCGGCGCGCGCGCCGCCTACCAGGCCGGCGTGCTCAACGGCGTCGCACGCATCGCCGCGCGCCACGGCAAGGCGCAGGCGGCGCTGCCGTTCGGCATCATCGCCGGCACCTCGGCCGGGGCCATCAACGGCGCCGGGCTGGCGATCCACGCCGCCGACTTCCAGGCCGCCACGCAGAGCCTGGGCGCGCTCTGGCACAGCATCCATGCCGACGAGGTCTACCGCACCGATGTGTTGCGCGTGGGCGTGTCGGGGGCGCGCTGGCTGTCGACGCTGGCGCTGGGCTGGGCCACGCAGCGGCGCGCGCCGCGCGCGCTGTTCGACAACACCCCGCTGGGCAGCATGCTGGGCGAGCTGTTCGAGCCCGCGCGGGTGCAGGCCAGCCTGGACAGCGGCGCGCTGCAGGCGTTCGCGGTGACGGCGCTGTCGTACAGCACCGGCCGCCACGTGACCTTCTACCAGTCGCACCACCGCATCCATCCGTGGCACCGCAGCCAGCGCATCGCGGTGCCGGCGCAGATCACGGTGGACCACCTGCTGGCGTCGTCATCGATCCCGTTCCTGTTCCCCGCCATGCCGCTGGAGCTGGACGGCCACCACGAGTGGTTCGGCGACGGCACCATGCGGCAGATGTCGCCGCTGTCGCCGGCGATCCACCTGGGCGCGTCGCGGATCCTGGCGATCGGCGCGGCCTCGCGGCAGCGCTCGGGCTGGTTCGACACCATGCCGGGGGGCGGCTATCCGTCGCTGGCGCAGGTGGGCGGCCAGGCGCTGGCCAGCATCTTCCTCGACGGCCTGAACACCGACCTGGAGCGGCTGCTGCATATCAACCGGCTGCTCGCGCGCATGCCCGAGGTCGCGGGCGACCGCGAGGGCTGGCGCCCGGTGCAGGTGATGACGGTCGCGCCCAGCGAGCCGATCGAGGCCATTGCCGCCGAGCACCAGAAGCAGTTGCCGCGCACCGTGCGTGCGCTGCTGGCCCCGCTGGGCGGCACCGAGGCGCGCGGCGCCGCGTTCGCCAGCTACCTGCTGTTCGAGCCGGCCTTCACGCAGGCGCTGATCGCGCTGGGCGAGCGCGACGCCGCGGCCCAGGCCGACGAGCTGGCGGCGTTCCTCTACGGCATCGTCCCGGGCACGGCGCCCGCGGCGCCCCCCGCGGGAGACCACGCGGCCGAGCAGGCGGTCTCGCCCTGAGCCGCCACCATCACATCATGGCCGCGTGGAGCCGCAGCCGGCACTTTGCCGCGCCGCCCCGGCGCTGATCGCCCGGAAAATGCACAGCGCGCCGGCAAACCCCGCCCAAAGCGTTGCATTTGCCCCGATCCGGCCTAAAAAAGGAGAAGAGAATAATTCGCATCTGGTAGAATCTGCCCGTAATTTCAAAGGCTTACCATGCTCTACCCCGAACTGTTCAAATCGTTGGAAGCCGTCCGCTGGCACATGGACAAGGACATCCCCTGGGAGTCCTTCGACGCCAGCATGCTGACGGACGACCAGGCCAAGACCATTCGCATGAATGCGATCACGGAATGGTCCGCCCTGCCCGCGACCGAGATGTTCCTGCGCGACAACCGCCACGACTCTGACTTTTCGGCGTTCATGAGCATCTGGTTCTTCGAGGAACAGAAGCATTCGCTGGTGCTGATGGAGTACCTGCGCCGCTTCCGCCCGGACCTGGTGCCGACCGAGGAAGAACTGCACGCGGTGCGCTTCGAGTTCGACCCGGCGCCGCCGCTGGAAACGCTGATGCTGCATTTCTGCGGCGAGATCCGCCTGAACCACTGGTACCGCCGTGCCGCCGAATGGCACACCGAACCGGTGATCAAGCATATCTACCGCACCCTGTCGCAGGACGAAGCCCGCCACGGCGGCGCCTACCTGCGCTACATGAAGAAGTACCTGGCGCAGTTCGGCGACAGCGCGCGCGCCGCCTTCGCCAAGATCGGCGTGCTGATGGCCTCGGCGCGCCGCACCGAGAAGCCGCTGCACCCGACCAACCTGCACGTCAACAAGGCGCTGTTCCCCAACGACACGGTGCAGTCGCGCCTGCCGGACCCGGACTGGCTCGAGCACTGGCTGGACGAGCAGATCCGCTTCGACGAAGGCTGGGAGAAAAAGGTCATCGAACGGATCCTGCACAACATGTCGCTGCTGTTCGAACGCACCTTTGAAACCGTGCAGGACCTGAACCGCTACCGCAAGGAACTGAACGCCAGCCTGCAAGGCGCCGGCGGCGCCAGCCCGGCGCAAGCCTGAGCGGTCCGGCCCCGGACAAAAAAATGCCCCGCCGAAGCGGGGCATTTTTTTGCCTTCTTTCTTACCTTCACGCATTCCCGACAAATGCGGCCCGCTGCGGCGGGCAGGGTACGACGCCGTTTTCCTGTTCCCGGAAATACGGTGCCGGCGATGATAAGCGTGACAGCCATCACGCAGGTAGTAGCCGGTTACTACATCCCTGCCGCACTGTCATTGGTGCCGTCGTTGGCACCGTCATGCCGCGGCGGCAATCACGGGCGGCCCGGTGCGCGCCGCAAGAACAGGTACCATTCGGCCAAGCGCGCCGGCTCCGCTCGTGGGGCCGGCCTCCACCCATCCCATGCCCTGATCCATGTCCGTACCCGCCTTCGAATCCAAGCTGACTCCCGCCGACGATCCCGCCGCGCTGGCCGCGCGCATCGCCACGCTGCCGCGCCCGCTGGTGTTTACCAACGGCGTCTTCGACATCCTGCACCGCGGCCATGCCACCTACCTGGCGCAGGCGCGCGCGCTCGGCGCCAGCCTGGTGGTCGGGGTCAACAGCGATGCGTCGGTGAAGATGCTGGGCAAGGGCGACGACCGCCCGCTCAACCACGAATCGGATCGCATGGCGCTGCTGGCCGCGCTGGCGTCGGTCGACCTGGTGGCGATGTTCCGCGAGCAGACCCCGGTCGAGCTGATCCGCCAGGTGCGCCCCGACATCTACGTCAAGGGCGGCGACTACGACATCGATACGCTGGAAGAAACCCGGCTGGTGCGCAGCTGGGGCGGCCAGGCCTATGCCATCCCCTTCCTGCACGACCGCTCGACCACCAAGCTGCTGACCAAGGTGCGCCAGGGCTGAGCCGCCGCGCCCGCGCTATGCGGCGGGCGCCGACGCCGGCGTGGCCGGCAGGGGTTGCAGCCGCATCCGTTCGCCGCGCACCTGCTGCTCCAGCCGGTGCGGCTCGCGCGACGATTCGAACCATCCGGACAGCGGCTGCGCGCCGAACGCGCCCAGCACCGCGGCCAGCAGCACGGCGTTGGCGAACAGCAGCAACAGCAACGCGATGCACAGCGAGCGGGGCAGGCCGGGGGTGGTCATGGGGCTGGATGGATGTGGTGTCGTTACGCGTCGGCCAGCGCCATCGCATGCAGGCCGAGCAGCACCAGATTATCGTGCATCTCGAACGGCACCGCGAGCGCCCCGGCCAGCGCGCCGCGCGCGCCGCCGGACAGCAGGCAGCGCGGCGGGCGCGAAGCGTCGCTGCGCTCGCCCAGCGCGCGCCAGGTGCGCTCGATGGCGCCGGCCTGCGCGGCCAGGCAGCCGGCGGCAATGGCGTCGTGGGTGTTGTCGGCCCAGCGCCGCTGCGCGCCGGCGACGCTGCCGGCCTCGCCGACCTCAAGCGCCGGCAGCTGCGCGGTATTGCGGGCCAGCGTGCCCAGCATCAGCGCCAGCCCCGGCAGGATCAGCCCGCCTTCGAAGCGCGCCGCGCCATCCGCCGCCACGGTGACGATATCCAGCGTGGTCGCGGTGCCGGCAGTGACCACCAGCAGCGTGTCGCGCGGCAGCCAGCGGTGCGCGCCGACGGCGCCGACCCAGCGGTCGACGCCCAGCTGCGTGGGTTCGCGATAGCCGTTGGCGAGATCGCCGTGCGCGGCGGCGCTGCGCACCCATTGCACCGGCGCGCAGCCGCCGAAGGCATCGGCCAGCGCGGCATCGAGGGCGGAAGCAAGCACCGGCCCGGCCACGTTGCTGATCCACACCGAAGGCATCGGCCCGCCGGCGCGCAGCGCGCGCAGCTCGGCAGCCAGGGCCCGCAGCGCGCCGTCCTCGGCATGCGCCACCGCGCCGGCGTGTTGCCACGGCACAGGCAGCGCGCCGATGGCGGGCAGCGCCGCACCGGCGTCGCACCACGCCCACTTGAGCCGGGTATTGCCGATATCGACCAGCAGCCGCGGCGCGTTCATGCCGCCTCCCCGTCGCCCGGGGCGGGCCGCAGCGACAGCTCGCCGCTGGCGATGCGCTCCAGCCCGGCGGGCGTTTCCAGCAGCAGGTGGCCGGCTTCGTCGACGCCGCGCGCCATGCCTTCGGCGATCACCTGGCCATCGTGCAGCAGCCGCACCGGCTGGTCGCGATAGGCATCGGCGGCGGACCAGCGCCGCGCCATCGGCCCGAAGCCGTGCGCGAGGAAGTCCGCGCGCATCGCCGCCAGCCGCTCCAGCACCGCGGCCAGCAGGCGCGGCGCATCGCGCCCGGCATCGAAGCCCGGCATGGCCTCGGCCACGCCCGCCAGTTGGCGGCCCAGCGCGGCCTCCATCTGCGCATCGCGCACCAGGTTTAGCCCGATGCCGATCACTGCCCAGACCCGCTGGGGCCCGGCCGGCACCGACTCGATCAGGATGCCGGCCAGCTTGCGGCCATCGATCTGCAGGTCGTTGGGCCATTTCAGGCCCACCCGCGCGCCCAGCGCCGGCGCGACGTCGCCCAGCGCCTCGGCCAGCGCCAGCCCCACCGCCAGGCTCAGCCCGCTCAGCTGCGCCGGCGCCAGCGCCAGCGGCAGCGCAACCGAGAAGGTCATGCCGGCCTGCCCCTGCCACGGCCGGCCCTGGCGTCCGCGCCCGGCGGTCTGGCGATAGGCCAGGCGCAGCGTGCCGGCATCGGACCACGGCGCCTGGCGGCAGCGCGCGGTCAGGTCGGCATTGGTCGAGCCGGTTTCCTCGACCAGTTCGATGCTCCATTCGCGCAGCGCGGGCGACAGCATGGCGCGCAGCGCGCCGGCATCGATGCGCCAGCGGGGAGCGGCGGCGGGATCGGGTGGATTCGGGGGAACGGCGGACATGCGCGGCAATTGGACAGGGATGGGCGGGATTGCGGTCGGCACGGGCCGGAACCCGGCGCCTGCGGCTGATGCCGCATTGTAGCCGTGCCGCGCGCCCGGGCATGCGACCGGGCACGGCGCGGTCGCGCCGGCGGGGCGCGTGGCTTAGAATCGAGACTCGGCCATCACATCGCTTGCCCTTGGAACGCCAGACGACGCCAGATTTCCAGATCACGCGCGGGGACGGAACCGTCAGCGTACAGCTGCGTGGCGACTGGACCGCGCTCGCGCTGGCCGGGTGCCACCAGGCGCGCCAGCTGCGCGCGCAGCTGCACGAACTGGCGCAGGCGCCGAACCACGCGCAATGGTCGCTGGCCGGCATCGGGCGGCTCGACCATATCGGTGCTCAACTGCTGTGGCAGGCCTGGAACGGCGCGCTGCCGCAACGGCTCGAGGCCAGCGAGGGCCAGCGCCGCGTGTTCGCGCGCATTGCCGCGGTACAGGACGAGGGCTGGAAAAAGCACATGGTGGACCGCTTCAACCCGGTCACGCTGCTCGGCGCCAACGTGATGTCGTTCGGCGCGCAGCTGGGCAACGGCATCACCATGCTGGGCCAGCTCGCGTTCGACCTGCTGCGCTTTGCGCGCATGCCGCAGCGCGGGCCGTGGCGCGAGATCTCGGCCAACATCTACAACGTCGGCTACAAGGCGCTGGGGATCACGGCGCTGGTGGGCTTCCTGATCGGCATCGTGCTGTCGTACCTGTCGGCCAACCAGCTGCGCACCTTCGGCGCCAGCACCTTCATCGTCAATATCCTGGGCATGGCCGTGATCCGCGAGCTGGGTCCGGTGCTGGCCGCGATCCTGATCGCGGGCCGCTCGGGCTCGGCCATCACCGCGCAGATCGGCGTGATGCGCGTGACCGAAGAGCTGGACGCGATGCGCGTGATGGGCATCTCGCACGGCTTCCGGCTGATCATGCCGCGCGTGATCGCGCTGGCCATCGCCATGCCGCTGCTGGTGGCGTGGACCGACGTGATGGCGCTGGCCGGCGGCATGCTGGCCGCGCGCATGCAGCTGGGCATCAGCGCCGCGTTCTTCCTGCGCGAGCTGCCCGACGCGGTGCCGGTGGCCAACCTGTGGCTGGGGCTGGGCAAGGGCGTGGTGTTCGGCATCCTGATCGCGCTGACCGCCTGCCACTTCGGGCTGCGCATCAAGCCCAACACCCAGAGCCTGGGCGAAGGCACCACCGCGTCGGTGGTGACCGCGATCACCATCGTGATCCTGGCCGACGCGGTCTTCGCCATCCTGTTCAAGGACGTGGGCCTGTGAGCGCGGCGCAAGCGAACGCGACCCCGCCAGGCGCGCCCGACCGCACCCCGGTGATCGAGGTGCGCGACCTGGTCAAGCGCTTCGGCAAGGCGGTGGTGCACGACCATGTCAACCTGGACGTCTACCGCGACGAGGTGCTGTCGATCGTCGGCGGCTCGGGCAGCGGCAAGACCGTGCTGCTGCGCCAGATCGTCGGGCTGGAGCGCCCCACCTCGGGCACCATCAAGGTGTTCGGCGAAGACCCGACCCGGCTGCGGCCGGCGCAGCTGCAGGCGCTGCGCAGCCGCTGGGGCCTGCAGTTCCAGCGCGGCGCGCTGTTCTCGGCGCTGTCGGTGATCGACAATATCGCGCTGCCGCTGCGCGAGCTGCGCGCGCTGCCCGACAACCTGATCTGCCAGGCCGCGCTGCTCAAGCTGCAGCTGGTCGGGCTGTCCGCGCGCGATGCCGACAAGATGCCGTCGGACCTGTCCGGCGGCATGATCAAGCGCGTGGCGCTGGCGCGCGCGCTGTCGCTGGAGCCCGAGCTGCTGTTCCTGGACGAACCCACGGCCGGCCTGGACCCGATGGCGTCCGACGACTACGTCGCGCTGATCCGCGAGCTGCGCCGCGAACTGGGCCTGACCGTGGTGATGATCACGCACGACCTCGACACGCTGGTGGCGCTGTCCGACCGCGTCGCGGTGCTGGCCGACCACAAGGTGATCGCCGCCGCGCCGATCCCGCAAGTGGTGAAGGTGGAGCACCCCTTCATCCGCGAGTATTTCCTGGGCGAGCGCGCCCAGCGCGCCCTGCAGGCGCTGCCCCAGCCCGGGCAGCCCGCGGCGCCGCCCCCTGGAGAAGCATGATGGAAAACAAGTCCCACGCCTTCCTTGCCGGCGTGTTCACCATCGGCCTGGCCGTGCTGGTGCTGTTCGCGATCTTCTGGTTCAGCACCGACCACGCCGTGCGCGTGCCGTATGACCTGATCACCCGCTCCACCGTCAACGGCCTGGGCCCGCAGGCCGACGTCAAGTACCGCGGGCTGGCGGTGGGCAAGGTCGAGTCGATCAAGTTCGATCCACAGGTGCCGGGGCAGATCATCGTGCGCGTCAACGTCAACCGCGAAACGCCGATCACGCGCACCACCTACGCCACGCTGGGCTTCCAGGGCGTGACCGGGATTGCCTACGTGCAGCTCGACGACTCCGCCGCGCACGACGGCGCCAGCGCCTCGCCGCCGCTGCCGACCTCGCCCCGGGCGGTGGCGCGCATCGCCATGCGGCCCGGCTTCTTCGAGGAACTGGAAAAGCGCGGCGATTCGCTGCTGACCCAGGCCGAGACCCTGATGGGCTCGCTCAACGACATGTTCCAGGGCGCCAACCGCGACGAGCTGATGGCGGCGATCCGCTCGGTGCGCAAGACCGCCGAAGACTATTCGCGCCTGTCCGATTCGCTCGCGCCGGCGGCGCAGCGGCTGCCCAAGGTAGCCGAGAACCTGAACGCAACGCTCGAATCGACGCGGCGCCTGACGCAGGAACTGGCCAATCCCAACGGCACCGTGATGCGCACCGTCGACAGCGTCGGGCGCGACCTGCAGGGCGCGGCCGCGTCGGTGCAGTCGGCGGCGGGCACCTTCAGCGAAGAGACCCTGCCGCAGCTCAACGGCCTGGCCCGCGACGCGCGCCAGACCGCGCGCAGCTTCGAGCGCGCCGCCGGCCAGTTCAACGAGAGCCCGAGCAGCGTGCTGTTCGGCGCGCCCGCGCCCGCGCCGGGCCCCGGCGAGCCGGGCTTCAGCGCAGCGCCGTAGCGCGGCCGTGATGCGGCACCGCCCCAGCCCCGCCGGCCCCACCGCCCCCGTCGATAACGCCAAACGCCAACCGCGAGAATCCGCCGTGACCCCTGCGACCGAGATGCCACGCTTCCTGCGCTCCGCACCCGCCCGCCTGCGCGCGGCCCTGCTGCTCGCCGCCGCCGGGCTGGCGCTGTCTGGCTGCGCGCTGACGCGCGGCGAGCCCATCATCACCTATGACCTCGGCCCGGCCGTGGCGGCCCCGGCGGCCTCCGCCACCGGGAACCCTGCGCCCGCGCCGCTGCCCAAACTGCGCGTGGCACAGACCGACGGGCCCAACTGGCTGGAAGGCAATGCCCTGTTCTACCGGCTGCAGTACGCCCAGGCGCAGCGCCTGCAGGCCTACGCCACGCAGCGCTGGGTGATGTCTCCCACGCGCCTGTTCGACGAGCGCCTGCGCGAGGCCGTGGCCGCGCGCGGCACGCTGGGCTGGTCCGGCGACGGCAGCATTCCGGCGCTGAAGGTGGAACTGCTCGAGTTCGACCAGGTGTTCGACAGCGCCACCGCCAGCCAGGGCGTGGTGCGGCTGCGCGCCACGGTGTACCGGCACGGCATGCTCGGCCAGCAGACCTTCGAGGCGCGCCGCCCTGCGCCCAGCGCCGACGGCGCCGGCGGCGTCAAGGCGCTGGCCGAAGCCAGCGATGCCGTGATTGCCGCGCTGCTCGACTGGATCGGCACGCTGCAGCTAAAGTAAAGCCACAGGAGATTTGCCATGGAGCCGGCTCCCCCGCCGCTCTCCGCGCCGCCGCCGGCGGCTCCGCCAGCACCACCCGCCGCCGCGCCGCAGCACTCGCCGCTGGCGCGCGTGGGGCTGCTCTGCTTCACGCTGCTGGTGGTGTATGCCAGCCTGTACCCGTTCTCCGGCTGGATCGACAACGGCATCTCGCCCTTCGCCTTTCTCAGCGCGCCCAAGCCGCGCTACATCACCGACTTCGACCTGCTCACCAACGTGCTGGGGTATTTCCCGTTCGGCGCGCTGGTGGTGCTGTCGCTGCATCCGCGCGTGTCGGGCGGGCGCGCGACGCTGGTGGCGCTGGTGGCCGGCGCGCTGCTGTCGGCGTGCATGGAGGCGTTCCAGACCTGGCTGCCCAGCCGGATCTCGTCCAACATCGACCTGATCACCAATGCGCTCGGCGCGCTGCTCGGCGGCGCCGTGGTGGCGCCGTTCACGCGCGCGCTGATCGACGACGGGCGCCTCACGCGGCTGCGCCATGCCTGGTTCGAGCCGCATGCCAGCTTTGCCATCATCCTGCTGCTGTTGTGGCCGTTCGCGCAGGTGTTTCCGCAGGAGCATTTGTTCGGCATGGGCGGCATCGTGCGCGAATGGCTGACCGACCCGGAATCGTGGCCGATGCAGGTGCTGCAGATGGTGTTCCCGCAGCTGGAGGCCTGGCAGGACCATATCGGCCTGCGCCCTGAGGACATGCAGAGCCAGCAGTTGCTGGAATCGCTGGTGACCGCCAGCAGCTGGATCGGCACCGGCCTGTTCGCCTCGATCGCGATGCGCCGCAGCGCGCCGATGCTGCGCATCCTCGCCGGGCTGCTGGCGGCGGCGCTGCTGCTCAAGGCCACCGCGGCCGAGCTGCAGTTCCCCACCGAAAGCGCCTTCGTCTGGCTGTCCGAAGGCGGGCGCTTCGCGCTGCTGACCAGCTCGCTGGTGCTGGCGCTGCTGCTGTACCTGCCGCGCTGGCTGCGCGCGGTGCTGGCGATGGCGGCGCTGATCCTTCTGGTGGCGCTGACCAACGTGCTGCCGTCCAACCCTTATGCGTGGATCTCGGAGCAAGGCTGGCGCATGGGCCGCTTCATCCACTTCAACAGCCTGGCGCAGTGGCTCGGCTGGCTGTGGCCGTTCCTGGCGTTCTGCTATGTGATCTGGCGCTTCGAGCAGGTCAGCCTGCGCCGCCATGCGATGAAGAAAGCCGCGGCGCGTCGCGAGGCGGCCGCGGCCAACTTGCAGGAGTAAGGCGGGACAGGCGCGGCGGCGGGCCTCAGTGCAGCTGGCCGCCCTGCTCGCGCACGTCGGCGCGGGTCGACAGCGCCGTGGCCACCGCCGTGCGCAGGCCCTTCACCAGCGTTTCATGCGCCAGGCTCGGCTGGCCGGGATGGCGCGCCGCCTGCTCGGGCAGGTACGGAATGTGGATAAAGCCGCCGCGCACCGCGCCGTCCGGTTGCCGTGCCAGCCGGTGCATCAGCCCGTAGAACACATGGTTGCAGACGAAAGTGCCGGCCGTCTGCGATACCGACGCCGGCACGCCGGCCGCGCGCATGTCGCGCACCATCGCCTTGATCGGCAGCGTGGCGAAGTACGCGGCCGGGCCGTCCGGGGCGATGGCGGTGTCGATCGGCTGGGCGCCGGCGTTGTCGGCGATGCGCGCATCGTCGACATTGATCGCCACGCGCTCCACCGACATCTCGGCGCGCCCGCCGGCCTGGCCGACGGCGATCACCAGCGTCGGCCGCAGCGTGTCGAGCAGTGCGCCGATCGCATCGATCGCCGCGCCGAACACGCACGGCAGCTGGCGCGCGACGATCACCGCGCCGCCGACGCGTTCGCCGTCGAGCGCGCGCACGGCTTCCCACGACGGGTTGACCGGTTCATCCTCGAACGGCTCGAAGCCGGTCAGCAGCACGACAGGCATGGTGGGCTCCTGTAGTTACATCAGCCAGTACAGCAGCACGATATTCGCCGCCAGGATCGCCAGCGCGGTCGGCACCTGCGCGCGGATCACGGCGTTCTTGTCGTCGAGCTCCAGCAGCGCCGCCGGCACGATATTGAAGTTGGCCGCCATCGGCGTCATCAGCGTCCCGCAATAGCCCGAGAACATGCCGATCGCCGCCATCACCGCCGGATTGCCGCCGAACATGCCGACCAGGATCGGCACGCCGACGCCGCCGGTCATCACCGGGAAGGCCGCAAAGCCGTTGCCCATGATCACCGTGAACAGCGCCATGCCGACGCAGTAGACCGCCACCGCCACCAGCTTGTAGTCCATGTTGATGTAGGCGGTGGTCAGGTGCGCCACGGCCTTGCCGACGCCGGCGTCGGCAAACACCAGCCCCAGCATCGCCAGCATCTGCGGCAGCACCAGCGCCCAGCCCAGCGACTCGGTCAGCCGGCGCGATTCGCGCAGGCCCTGCGCCACGGTGTCGCGCGTGAGCCAGCACACCACTGCCAGCGAGACCAGGCAGCCGATGCCGAGCGAGACGAAGGTCACGTTCTTCGGATCGAGCAGCGGCACGCCGGCGATGCGCACGTCCTTGAACAGCATGGTGCCGATCACGGTGACCAGCGGGATCAGCAGCGCCGGGATGAACAGCTTGTTGCCGAGGCGGCTGGCGCTGGCGCGGCGTTCCGTCTCCGGCAGGCTGTCGTGCTTGCCGTGGCCGACGCCGCCGAAGCCGGCGATCAGCGCCATCACCACCGCGCCGATGCCGACCGCGGCCGGCGGCAGCCGGTCGCCGACCAGGAACACGATCGCATACAGCAGCCAGAACAGGCCGGTGCTGAGGCGGCGCGGATGCGCGCGGTCGGTGAAGGTCATCAGCGCGGTGATGGCCAGCACCAGGCCGGCGAGCCAGTAGAGGTATTCAATCGAGATGATCATGGCGCGCTCCTTACTCTGCGCTCCGGGCAGCCACCGCGGTGCCGGCGGCGTTGCCGCCCAGCTCGCGCTCGAGCCAGCCGTCCAGGCGCCTGAGGCGCACGGCATGGATCAGGAAGGCGCAGATCGCGGTGGGGATGCCCCACACGGCGATATGCAGCGGCTCGACCTCGATGTTCGACGACAGCAGGAAGGTATGCATCAGCGCGATCGCGCCGAACGCGACGAAGATGTCCTCGCCGAAGAACAGGCCGACATTGTCGGTGGCGGCGCAGAAGGCCAGCACGCGCTGGCGCACCGGCTCGGGCAGATGGCCGAAGCGGTTCTCGGCCGCGCCCTCGGCCATCGGTGCCAGCAGCGGGCGCACCATTTGCGGATGGCCGCCCAGGCTGGTCAGGCCGATTGCCGCGGTCAGCTCGCGCACGCCCAGGTAGACGATCAGCAGGCGCCCGACCGTGGCCGAGGCAATGCGCGCGATCCACGCCTGCGCATGCTCGCGCAGCCCGTGCCGCTCCAGCAGGCCGATCACCGCCAGCGGCAGCAGGATGATCAGCGGCAGGTTGCGCGCCTTGACGAAGGCGGTGCCGATCGCCGCGAAGATCTGCATCAGCGGCATCGGCGCGGCCAGGCCGGTGGCCAGCGCGGCGAGCACCACCACCAGCATGGGATTGAAGCGCAGCACGAAGCCGACGATGATGACGCCTACCCCGACAAGGGGCCAGAGATTGACTGCCTGTTCCATGAAAACACCAAACGAAGATAACGAAGGCGCGCGGACAGCAGCCGTCGTGACGCGTGACGAGGCAGGCCGCGTGTGGACAATGCCGGCGTGAAAGCGGATAAACGCGCTCAGCCGCCGGCGCGGATCGCGATGCCTTCCGCGCCCAGCCGTTCCCGGATGCGGCGCGCAAAGGCCAGCGCGTGGGCGCCGTCGCCGTGCAGACACACGGTTTCGGCCTGGATCGGTACCCAGGTGCCGTCGATGGCGCGCACGCGCTGCTCGCGCACCATGGTCAGGGTCTGGTTCAGGGCGACTTCCTCGTCCTCGTGCAGCGCGCCCGGCGTGCCGCGCCTGACCAGCGTGCCGTCGGGGTTGTAGCCGCGGTCGGCAAAGACCTCCTGCTTGACGCGCAGGCCGGCCTCTTTGGCGATATCGATCATCTGGCTGCCGGCCAGGCCGAAGAACACCAGGTCCGGGTCGAAGTCGCGCACCGCGCGCACGATCGCGCGCGCCAGCGCCGGATCGCGCACGGCCTGGTTGTACAGTGCGCCATGCGGCTTGACGTGATGCAGCTTGCCGCCCTGCGCGCGCACGATCGCATCGAGCGCGCCGATCTGGTACAGCACGTCGGCGTAGACGTGTTCCGGGTCGCGCTGCATCTCGGTGCGGCCGAAGTTCTCGCGGTCCGGGTAGCTCGGGTGCGCGCCGATCGCCACGCCGCGCGCCAGCGCCCACTGCACCGTCTGCACCATGGTGGCGGCGTCGCCCGCATGCCAGCCGCAGGCGATATTGGCCGAGCTGATCAGCGCCAGCAGCGCCTCGTCATTGCCACAGCCTTCACCAAGATCCGCGTTCAAATCGATCTGCATTGCCATTCTCCTGTGCGGCGCCCTGGCGCCTTTCTTATGCTGCCGCGCGCGTGCGCGTGCGCGTGCGCCGGCGCGCGGCAATCGGCATGCCGTCGCCCTGCCACCGCAGCGCCTGCTCGATCTGGCGCAGGTAGCGTGCCAGCTCTTCCTGCGCCGCCTGCGCCTGCGCCAGCGTGACCTGCACGAAGCGCACCGGCGCGCCCAGCGGCACCTGCGCAAGCCGCCACAGGTCCGCGCCGATCACCACGCCGATCTTCGGATAGCCGCCGGTGGTCTGCGCGTCGGCCATCAGCGCGATCGGCTGGCCCGCCGGCGGCACCTGCATCACGCCCGGCATCACGCCGTGCGAGAGCAGGTCGGCGCTGCGCTCGGGGCGCCGCGCCAGCGCCGGGCCGGCGAGGCGCAGGCCCATGCGGTTGCTGTTGGGCGTGACGGTCCAGTCGGCCTGCCACAGCGCGGCCTGCGAGGCCGCGTCGAAATCCTCGTATTCCGTGCCGGGCAGCATGCGGATCGCGGTGGCCTTGCCCTCGACCGGGGCGGGCAGCGCCCACGCCGGCGCCTGCACGCCGATCCAGTCGGTCTCGGCTTCCAGCCCCGGGCGCCCCGCCGGCAGGCGGTCGCCTTCCTGCAGCGCGCGTCCGCCCAGCCCGCCGAAACCGGACTTCAGGTCTGTGCTGCGCGAGCCCATCACCGGCTCGACCGCAATGCCGCCCGCCACGCACAGGTACACGCGCGTGCCGCCGCGCGTCGACGGCAGCGTCAGGGTCTCGCCCTGGTGCGCGTCGAACGCATGCCACGACCACACCGGCACGCCGTCCAGGTTGGCGCCGCATTCGGCGCCGGCCAGCGCCACGCGCATATCGGCATGGAAGCGCACCGCGGCGCGGCCCAGCGTGAATTCAATGGCGGCGCAGTCAGGGGCATTGCCAAGCAGGCGGTTGCCGACCTCCACCGCCAGCATGTCCATGGCGCCGCAGCGCCCCACGCCAAAACGGCGGAAGCCGGTACGGCCCAGGTCCTGCACCGAGGCGAGCGCGCCGGGACGAAGGATCTCGATCACGCGATGATTTCCTCGGCGACAAAGCGCACGGTATCGCCGGGCGCGAACAGGGACGGCGGATCACGGTCCGCCACGAAGAGTTCGGCGTCGGTGCGCCCGATCAGCTGCCAGCCGCCCGGCAGCACCGCCGGATAGATCCCGGTCTGCTCGCCGCCGATGCCGACCGACCCGGCCGGCACCGCCACCCGCGGCTCGCGCCGGCGCGGCGTGGCCAGCTCCGGCGCCAGCCCGCCCATATAGGCGAAGCCGGGCTGGAAGCCAAGGAAGTAGACCACGTACTCGCCCGCCGCATGGCGGCGCACCACTTCCTGCGGCGTCAGCCCGGTATGCGCGGCGACGTCGCCCAGGTCCGGGCCATGCTCGCCGCCGTAGCGCACCGGGATCTCGACCAGCTTGCCGGTGGCATTGCGCGCCTCGCCCGAGGCCCACGCCAGCTTCAGGTTGCGCTCGAGCGCATCGACATCGGCGCTGCCGTCGAAGATCACGGTCAGGTTGTTCATGCCCGGCACCACGTCCACCACGCCGCGCCAGTCCGCCGCGCGCGCGGCCATGGCCCAGATCCGGCGCTGGACTGCCAGCGATGCGGGCGGCGCGACGCTGTACAGCAGCGCCTGCTCGGCAAGTCGGTGGACGGTGCAGTTCATGAGATTCCCGTTAGCGCACTTGATACCCAGTGTAGGCAGACAAGCCGGAATGTGATGTGATTGCATTTCATCGATAATTTATCGATGAATTCATCATATCGAGATTGTGCTAGACGGGACAGTCGGGGTTGACCCTAGGTTGGCTACGGGCTTGCCGAGGGGTGCCAAAAACAAAAACGGCCGGGGGAATCCCGGCCGTTTCTTATTCCATTCGCTGACAACCGCTCAGGCAAACCCCGCCTGATGCGCCTGCTGGTCGGCATGGTAGGAACTGCGCACCATCGCCCCCACGGCGGCGTGGGTGAAGCCCATCTTGTAGGCCTCGTCCTCGAACATCTTGAAGGTGTCGGGATGCACGTAGCGCAGCACCGGCAGGTGGTGGTTGGACGGCGCCAGGTACTGGCCGATGGTCAGCATGTCGATATCGTGCGCGCGCATGTCGCGCATGACTTCCAGGATTTCCTCGTCGGTCTCGCCCAGGCCGACCATCAGGCCGGACTTGGTCGGGACGTTGGGGTTGCGGCGCTTGAATTCCTGCAGCAGCTTGAGCGAGTGCGCGTAGTCGGCGCCGGGGCGGGCCTGCTTGTACAGGCGCGGCACGGTTTCCATGTTGTGGTTCATCACGTCGGGCGGGCACGCCTGCAGGATGTCCAGCGCCTTGTCCAGGCGGCCGCGGAAGTCGGGCACCAGCACTTCGATGCGGGTGGCGGGCGACAGCTCGCGCGTCTGCGAGATGCAGTCGACATAGTGCTGGGCGCCGCCGTCGCGCAGGTCGTCGCGGTCGACGCTGGTGATGACCACGTAGTTCAGCTTGAGCTGGGCGATGGTGCGGGCCAGGTTGCCCGGCTCGTTGACATCGAGCGGATCGGGGCGGCCGTGGCCGACGTCGCAGAACGGGCAGCGGCGCGTGCACTTGTCGCCCATGATCATGAAGGTGGCCGTGCCCTTGCCGAAGCATTCGCCGATATTGGGGCAGCTGGCTTCCTCGCACACCGTCACCAGGTTGTTGGCGCGCAGGATGTCCTTGATCTCATAGAAACGCGAATTGCCGGTGGCGGCCTTCACGCGGATCCAGTCCGGCTTCTTGAGCTTCTCGGCCGGCACGATCTTGATGGGGATGCGCGCGGTCTTGTCGGCCGATTTCTGCTTGCGGGTCGGATCGTATTGCTCCGCGGGGGACTGCGGGGCTTCGCCGGAGGAGGTGATCGGGGCGATCAGTGCGTCGCTCATACATTTCTCCGCACGCGCTCGGCGTGCATTTCGCTTTTGACTAGGAGGCCAGGGCCGGGGCGGCAGGTTGTTCAGCCGCCAGCACGCGAGCCTCGTGCGCTGCCAGCACCTCGCACAATGCAGCCGCCAGGCGCTGTGCGATCTCGGGTTGTGTTGCCGCGGTCACGGGCACCGGCGCGCCATCGGCATCCGCCACCGGGCAGGTGGCTCCCGCGGTGGCCATGTCGACCGTTTCCAGTCCGGCATAGCCGCAGGGATTGATGCGCAGGAACGGCGACAGGTCCATCTGCACGTTGAGGCTGACGCCGTGATAGCTGCAGCCGTTGCGGATCTTGAGGCCGAGCGCGGCAATCTTGGCGCCCTGGTGCGGCCCGCCGGACAGGTAGATGCCGGGGGCGCCGGGCTTGCGTTCGGCTGCGAGATTATACGCCGCGAGCGTGTCCAGCACGGCCTGCTCGATGCCGTGCACCAGCTCGCGCACCATCAGCCGGCGGCGGCGCAGATCCAGCAGCAGGTAGGCCACCACCTGGCCCGGTCCGTGATAAGTGATTTGCCCGCCACGGTCGATCTGCACCACCGGAATCCGCTCGTCCGGGGCCAGCAGGTGCGCGGGGTCGCCCGCCTGGCCCAGCGTGTAGACCGGCGCATGCTCGACCAGCCAGATCTGGTCGGGCGTCTCGGGGGTGCGTGCGGCGGTGAAGGCGCGCATCGCGTCGAAACACGGCTGATAGTCCTCGCGGCCGCGTTCGATGACTTGAATCGGATGCATGGCGAGAGTGTAACGAAAAGGGCCGGCTTGCGCCGGCCCTGCCTGCCCCGTTCAGGGGGTGGGCGGTGCGGAACCGTCCGCTGCGTCACGCGACCAGACCAGGCGCAGATGGCCCCGGTGCCGGTGCGGCGCGCTCGGTGTCCCGCCCGTCCCGGTTTCAGGAAGCGGTGACCCGGTCCTGGTTAGGCGTCCACTCGGTGCCTCGAACCAGCCGGCGCAGGCTGCGGTACACCAGGTGCGGCAGGTCGGCCAGCGCCAGCGCCGGGCGGCGGGCCTCGGCAATCAGCGCCAGTCGCACCGGATGCAGCGCGCGCGGATCGACGCTGAGCACCACCTCGTCGCCGGCGCGCAGCAGCAGGCTGCCGCCACAACGCAGCCAGTAGTCCTCCGAATCGTTCTCGCGGGTCAGCCACACATCGGTGCCGCGGGCTTCGGCAATGTGCAGACGCTGCGCGGCGTGCACCGACAGCGTGGTGACTTCGCCAGGATTCAGGGTGAACTCGGTCGTTGTGAGCACGGTTTTCATGGTGGTTCTCCGTTCGGCCAGCCTCGGCGGGGATACGCCTGACACAGTACGGATTCGCGGCGAGGTAGCCGGACTGGCCCGGCAAATCGGCCAAGCCAGTTAAATCCTGTGAAGATCGCCGTAAAGAAGACTGCAACTGCGGGGGCCGGTGATCGAATATTAGTGATTGCCCGGCCACTATCAAAACGATATATTTTCTTTGTTCTTGTTAGCCAATCTCACATAACCCCAACCGTCTGGAGGTGGCCATGGCCTGGAAAAGCGCCTGGGAGAAGGACATGCCGCGCGGCTGGCACCGCGAGTTGCCGCGCCTGCCTGCGCTGACCGCGCTGCGCGCCTTCGAGGCAGCGGCGCGCCACGAGAGCTTTTCGCGCGCGGCGACGGAGCTGTTCGTCACGCACGGCGCGGTCAGCCACCAGATCCGCGCGCTGGAAGAAGAACTGGGGATGCCGCTGTTCGAGCGCCACGGCAAGCGCGTGGCGCTGACCCCGGCGGGCCGCCTCTACGCCGAGCGCGTGCGCGACGCGCTGCTGCAGATCGCCGATGCCACGCGCGCGCTGCAGGCCGGCAACCGCGACAAGCGCCTGACCATCAGCACCATGCCGTCGTTTGCCGCGCGCTGGCTGACGCCGCGCATCGGCAGCTTTATCGAGCGCCACCCGGAGCTGGATGTCGAGCTGCTGTCGTCGAACACGCTGGTCAACTTTGCCCACGAAGAGGTCGATATCGCGCTGCGCATGGGCAGCGGCGACTATCCCGGCCTGTACGTGGAGCGGCTGCTCGACGACGTGTTCTTCCCGGTCTGCAGCCCCGCCTTCAACGGCGGACGGCTGCCCGAACGGCCGCAGGACATGGCGGGCCTGCCGCTGCTGCGCGGCGAGGGCGATCCGTGGAAGCCGTGGTTCGATGCCGCCGGGCTCGACTGGCCCGAGCCGCGCAAGGGCCTGCTGCTGGAAGATTCGTCGCTGCTGCTGCAGGCCGCCTCGGAAGGCCAGGGCATCGCCCTGATCCGTTCATCGCTGGCCTGCAACGACCTGCTGTCCGGGCGCGTGGTGCGGCTGTTCGATGTCAGCATCCCGTGCCCGTGGCTGCTGTACTTCGTGTGCGCGCCGGGTTCGCTGAACCTGCCCAAGGTGCAGGCGTTCCGCGGCTGGCTGCTGCCCGAGATCGAGCGTTTCCGCGAAGTGCTGGCGCAGTGGGAGTGAGTCAGTCTTCCGGCGTTTCGCCGCTATCCGCGCGGCCGGCGGCATCGGCCGCGGGTTTCGCGCGCGCCCGGCCGGCGCGCGGGTGGGCCTTGTCGTAGACCTTGGCCAGGTGCTGGAAGTCCAGCGCGGTGTAGACCTGCGTGGTCGAGATGCTGGCATGGCCCAGCATCTCCTGCACCGCGCGCAGGTCGCCCGAAGACTGCAGCAGGTGCGTGGCGAAGGAATGCCGCAGCATGTGCGGATGCACATCGGCCGGCACGCCGGCGCGCAGCGCCTGCTGCTTGAGCCGCAGCTGCACCGTGCGCATCGACAGCCGCCGCCCGCGCGGACCCAGGAACAGCGCATGCGCGTCCTCGGGCGCGGCACCCGGGCGCAGCAAGGTGTCGCGCACCGCAAGCCACGCCTGCAGCGCGGCGACGGCCTTGCTGCCGACCGGCACCGAGCGCCGGCGCGAGCCCTTGCCGGTCACGGTGACTTCGGCGCCGTCCAGGTCGAGCCAGCCGCTGGAGCGGTAGCCGCCGGCATCGGCATAGCGCAGGTCCAGCTGCACCAGCTCGGACAGCCGCAGCCCGCTCGAGTAAAACAGTTCGTAGACGGCCTGGTCGCGCAGCGCCTCGGCGTCGGTGCCGGCCGGGTGCGCCACCAGCGCCACCGCGTGCTCGACCGACAGCGCCTTGGGCAGCGCGTGCCCCGAGCGCGGCGCGCGCACGCCGTCGACCGGATTCACGCTGACACCATGGCCATGGCGCGCCGCCCACAGGTAGAAGCCGCGCCACGCCGACAGCGCGCGCGCGATGCTGGTGCCGACCAGCCCGGCGGCATGCAGCCGCGCGGCGAAATTGCGGATATGGTGGGTCTGCAGCGCCAGCAGCGCGACGCCCGGCGCATGCTGCGCCGCGTGCGCCTGCAGCACGCGCAGTTCACGCGCGTAGCCCGACAGCGTGTGGTCGGCCAGCTTGCGGCTGCCGCGCAGCCAGTCCAGGTAGCGCGTGACCAGCGGGTCTGGCGGGGGCGCTTCGGCGCGGGGGGAAGCAGGCGTGACCGCATCGCGCGGCGGCCGGCGTGCAGTCATGGCGTCGGGCCGGGCGGCTTCAGTCGCGCAGCCGGTTCAGCGCGGCGCCCGCGACTTCGCCGATCTGCGACAGGTAGGCCGTGCCCATGCCTTCGTGGAAGCGGCGCGGATCGGGCGAGCCCAGCACCAGCAGGCCAAAGGCGGCGCCACGCACCTCGGCGCCGGGCTCGGGCGCGCGCACCGGCACGCGCAGCGTCACCAGCGCCAGCGAGGTGATATCGTCGCGCTCCAGCAGGCCGGCCGCCTCGAAGCCGCTGTTGCTGCCGCAGTACGGCGCGCGCAGGCCTTCGGCAAAGATGCGCAGGTCTTCGCTGGCGCCCTGCGCCACTTCGATGTGCGCGTACTGCTCGGCGACATCCCACAGCCTGAGCGCCACCGCCGGCACGTCGAACACCTGCTGCAGGCCGTCCTGCACCGCATACGGCAGCGCGTGCGAATCGGCCTCGGCCAGCAGGCGCAGCTGCCAGTCGTGCAGGCGCTGCTGGGTGCGGTCGTTCTCGTGGCCATGGCGGACCAGGTCCGCGAGGCGCAGCTCCAGGCCCTTGTTCTTCTCGCGCAGGATTTCCATCTGGCGCTCCTGCAGCGACACGGCACGATGGCTGTGCGGGCTGGTCAGCTGCACCGCGGCCAGCAGCTCGGCATGCTCTTCGAAGAATTCAGGATGGCTCTGCAGGTAGGCGGCAACGTCTTGGGCGTTCATGGGGCGTGGACCGGTGGAGGTAAAGTGGGTGGCAGTTTAGCAAACCCACTTGCCTGCGCAGGAACGCACGGTTTTGGATGCTCCCAAGCCGCCCGGTCTAGCCTAAGCAAGGTGTTCCCCCTCTCCCCTCATGGGGAGAGGGTCGGGGTGAGGGGTGGGCTAGCCAGGAACCACGTAAAGCAAGGCCAACGGTGTTAACCCACAGGCCTCAGCCTTTAGCCCTCCTGCCCCTCACCCCCGGCCCCTCTCCCGCACGCGGGAGTGGGGAGCAAACCGGCGGTACAGAAAAACCCTACGTCTGAATCAACCGCTTCTGCCGCGAAATGCTCATCAGGATGCCGATGCCCGCGCCCAGCGTCACCAGCGCGGTGCCGCCGTAGCTCAGCAGCGGCAGCGGCACGCCCACCACCGGCAGGATGCCGCTGACCATGCCCATGTTGACGAAGGCATAGGTGAAGAAGATCAGCGTGATCGACCCCGCCAGCAGCCGCGAGAACAGGGTTGGCGCATTGGCCGCGATAAAGAGCCCGCGGAAGATCAGCAGCAGGTACAGCAGCAGCAGCACCGCGTTGCCGATCAGCCCGAATTCTTCCGAGTACACCGCGAAGATAAAGTCGGTGTGCTTTTCGGGGATGAACTCCAGGTGGGTCTGCGTGCCCTTGAGCCAGCCCTTGCCCTCGACCCCGCCCGAGCCGATCGCGATGATCGACTGGATCGTGTGGAAGCCCTTGCCGAGCGGATCGCTGGTCGGGTCCAGCAGCGTGCAGACGCGGTGCTGCTGGTAGTCGTGCAGCACCGGCCAGTTCACGCCCGGCGCGCACATGTCGTTCTGGAACGTGATCAGCAGCGTGATGGCGACCACCAGGATCCCCATCAGCGGCAGGATCAGCTTCCACGACAGCCCGGCGAAGTAGATCACGTAAAGGCCCGCGGCCATCACCAGCAGCGCCGTGCCCAGGTCGGGCTGCTTGGCGATCAGGCCCACCGGGATCAGCAGCAGGCCCAGCGCGACGACGAAGTCGAACCACCGGATCACGCCCTCGCGCTTCTGGAAATACCACGCCAGCATCAGCGGCATCGAGATCTTCATGATCTCGGACGGCTGGATCACCATGCCGACATAGAGCCAGCGGCGCGCGCCCTTGCGGATCAGGCCGAACATGGCCACCGCGATCAGCAGCGCCACCCCCACGGTATAGATGGGTACCGCCACCCGCATCAGCGTCTGCGTCGGCAGGTAGGCAATCACGAACATCACCACGTACGACAGCAGGATGTTGCGCAGCTGGTCCTCGACCCGGCCGGGCATGTCGATGGCGGCCGAGTACAGCGCCACGATGCCGGTGGCGAACAGCAGGAACACGATCAGCGAGAGCGGCTTGTCAAAGCCGGTCAGCGCGGTCTTGACCAGGGACAGGACGCGGCGTCGATCCATGCGCGTCTCCTTCAGCGATTGGCGTCGGCACCGCTGGCTGCCTTGGCAGCCACGGGCTTGACGCGTGGTTTGGGCGCGGGCGCCTTGGCCGGCACGACCGTCGCGGAGGCCGGCGCGGGGGTCTGCGGCTTGCTGTGGCCCAGCGCCTGCAGCATGCGCTGGTCCAGCGACTGCACCGCCGAGGCCGGGGCGATGGCGTCCGGGTCCAGCGTCGCGGCGATCGCCTCCGGCGTCGGCACGTGCGCGGCCGACGCCGCGGCCACCGCGCTGGCGGCGGCGCCGCTGGCCGGCGCGCCGCCGCTGGACATCACCGTGGCGCTGGCAATGCTGGCGGTCTGGCCGGTGGTGAACACGCTCGGCGTATCCACCGGCGCGCGGCCCGCCATGCGCTCGCCGGCGGGCGGGGCGATCGCCTCCAGTTCGGCGGGCCACTTGCCGGTCAGGTAGTAGTCCATCACCTTGCGCGCGATCGGCGCCGCCACCGCGGCGCCGAAGCCGGCGTTCTCGACGATCAGCGCGATCGCGATCCTGGGGTTGTCGGCCGGCGCGAACGCGGTGTACAGCGAGTGGTCGCGCTTGTGCTCGGCCAGCGCGTGGTGGTTGTACTTCTCGCCCTTGGACAGGCTGTAGGTCTGCGCCGTGCCGGTCTTGCCGGCGGACTCGTAGGCGGCGCCGGCAAACACGCGCGCGGCCGTGCCGGAGTGCGTCACCGCGACCATGGCGCGCTTGATCACGTTGATGTCGGCCTGCTTGAACGGGATGGTGTAGCTCTCCTTGGGCACGGTCAGCGTGCGCTTGCGCGTGACCGCGTCTTCGACCGCCTTGACCAGGTGCGGCTTCATCACCTTGCCGTCGTTGACGATCACCGAGGTGGCCTGCGCCAGCTGCAGGATGGTGAAGCTGTTGTAGCCCTGGCCGATGCCCAGCGAGATGGTCTCGCCCTCGTACCACTTTTGCTGCTCGGGCTTGCGGTAGGCCTTGCGCTTCCACTCGGTCGACGGCAGGATGCCACGGCTTTCGCCCTCGATGTCGATGCCGGTGATCTGGCCGAAGCCCAGCGGCTTCATGAAGTCATGGATGCCGTTGACGCCCATGTCGCGCGCCAGCGCGTAGTAGTAGGTGTCGCACGAATGCACGATCGAGCTGTGCATGTCGACCCAGCCGTGGCCGCCCGGCTTGTCGTCGCGGAAGGTGTGGTTGCCCAGCGTGAAGTAGCCCGGGTCGGACATGCCCCACGCCGCGGTGCGCTTGCCGGTGGTCAGCGCGGCCAGCGCCATGAACGGCTTGTAGGTCGAGCCGGGCGGATAGGTGCCGCGCAACGGCCGGTTCAGCAGCGGCTTGTCGGGCGAGCCGTTGAGCTCGTTCCAGGTGTTGGTGTCGATGCCCTCGACGAACAGGTTGGGGTCGAAGGTCGGCTTGGAGACGAAGGCCAGGATGTCGCCGGTGGACGGCTCGATCGCCACCAGCGCGCCGCGGCGGTTGCCATAGAGCGCCTCGGCCAGCTGCTGCAGGCGGATGTCGAGCGACAGGATCAGGTTGTTGCCGGGCGTTGCCGGCGAGGTCGACAGCGTGCGGATCGGGCGCCCGCCCGCGCTCACTTCGACTTCCTCGAAGCCGGTCAGCCCGTGCAGCTCGCTCTCGTAGCTCTGCTCCAGGCCGATCTTGCCGATGTAGTTGGTGCCCTTGTAGTTGTCCGCGTCCTTGCGCGGGTCATATTTAGCGCCGTCCGCGTCGTTGGCCACGTCCATGGCCTCGATGCGCTCCTGGTCGCGCTGCGAGATCCGGCCCAGGTAGCCGACCACGTGCGAGGCCGACTCGCCCAGCGGGTACTGGCGGAACAGCCGCGCGCGCACGTCGACGCCGGGAAAGCGGAAGCGCTGCGCGGAAAAGCGCGCCACCTCTTCGTCGGTCAGCTGGCTGCGGATCGGCAGGCTTTCAAAGCTGCGCGATTCCTCCATCAGCCGCTTGAAGCGGCGCCGGTCGCGCGGCTGGATATCGACCAGGCCGGACAGGCTCTCGATGGTGTTGTCCAGCGTATCGGTCAGCTTGGACGGCGTGATCTCCAGCGTATACGCCGAATAATTGCGCGCCAGCACGATCCCGTTGCGGTCCATGATGATGCCGCGGTTGGGTTCGATCGGCGCCACCGAAATGCGGTTGTCCTCGGCCTTGGCCGAGTACTGGTCGTGCTTGTACCACTGCAGCCACAGGAAGCGCGAGAACAGCAGGCCGAAGCAGACCACCGTAAACAGCGCCGCGGCCGCCACGCGGATGCGGAAGCGGCCGATTTCCAGTTCGACGTTGCGGATTTCGGTCATGGTACTGCGTTGGCCAGGAATGAGCGTTCAGGTGCGGTCGGGTGCATGCGGCGTCAGATCGGCCGGGTCTCGTCGACATCGCTCGAGCGGCGCTGCGGCGCCAGCAGCAGGCTGGTGGCGAGCGGCCACAGCAGCGCCTCGATCGCCGGCGCCAGCAGCAGCGGCCAGCCCGGCAGCGGCGCGCCCATGGCCAGCCGGATCAGCACCGGCACCGCGTGCGCGATAAACAGCAGCGGCAGCACGTGCAGCGCCTGGGTATAGACCGTGAACCACAGCACGCGGCGGTGGATGGTGATGGCGAAGTAGGCCAGCAGCGTGTACGCCAGCGCGTGCTCGCCCAGCAGCCGGGCATCGTGCACGTCCATCAGCAGGCCGAGAAGAAACGCCACGCCCATGCCCACCTTGCGCGGCTGGTGGATGTTCCAGAACACCAGCACCAGCGCCACCATGTCCGGGATCCACAGCGTGGTGCCCCACGGCATCAGGTTGAACAGGAACGCCAGCACGAAGCTGAAGGCGATAAAGGCCGGGTTGACCGGCCGCAGCAGGTATTGGGGATTGGTCACCGTGGTGCCTCCTTGGCGGGCGCCGCCTTGCCGGCCGCGGCGCTGTCGGCGGCGGCGCGTGCCGCGGCCGATCTGGCGCCCTTGACCGGTGCTTCGGGGCGCGCCTCGACCGCTTCGCGCGCCGGGATGGCGGCGTCGTAGCGCACCACCAGCAGCTGGCGGTGCGCGCGCACGCCGGCCACCGGCTCGCAATAGACGCGCGAGAACGCGGTATCGGCCTTGCGCTCGATGTGCACGATCTTCGCCACCGGCAGGCCCGGCGGATAGGTGCCGTCCAGGCCCGAGGTCACCAGCAGGTCGCCCTGCTGCAGGTCGGCGGCGGCGGCCATGAAGCGCAGGTCCAGCTGGCCCGCGCGCGCGCCGCCGAAGGCCACGCTGCGCAGGCCGTTGCGCACCACCTGCACCGGAATCGCCTGATCCTTGTCGGTCAGCAGCGTCACCTCGGACTGGAACGGCGACACGCGCGTAACCTGCCCGACCACGCCGCGCTCGTCGATGACCGGATAGCCGGCGCGCAGGCCGTGCTGGCTGCCCTTGTCGATGACGATGCGCTGGCTGTACGGGTCGCGCGCGTCATACAGAATTTCGGCGGCGGTCACCGGCGTGGCCGACTGCTGCGCCAGCCCGAGCAGCTTGCGCAGCTGGCTGTTCTCGGCCTCGAGCTGCGCCTGGCGCACCGACGCCTGCGCCTGCTGCACGGCGTTCTGGCGCAGCTCGCGGTTCTCGGTGGCGAGCGTCGCCGACGACTGCGCGTAGTCGAACAGGGTGCGCAGCGCGTCGCGCGGCGCCAGCACCAGGCGCTCGACCGGCATCAGCACGGTGGCGGCAACCTGCCGGCCCACGCGCAGCGCGTCGAAGCGGGCGTCGACCACCAGCAGCGCCAGCGCGATGCCCACGTACAGGACCAGCCTGGCGACGGCCGAGGTGCCTTGCTTGAAGAGCGGCGGAGGGGAGTAATCCATTTACCCGAACAAAGGCCGGAGGCCACGCGGAAACGCCCCGCCGCCCGCCTTGCCGCGCCCCGGCCCCTGGCGGGGACAGGCACGGCACGGCCGGGCGGCGGGAGCAGCCAGGGCCGGGCCCCGGCGGATGCGGCGCCGCGACGCCGCCATGATCGGTCGATCCGGCAGGCCGCGCATCGCCACGTGAGCGTCCTGCTTACTCGTAGGAGAAGATGCTGCCGAGCTTGTCCATGCGTTCCAGCGCCATGCCGGAGCCGCGCACCACGCAGGTCAGCGGGTCTTCGGCGACCAGCACCGGCAGGCCGGTTTCCTCGGCCAGCAGGCGGTCCAGGTCGCGCAGCAGCGCGCCGCCGCCGGTCAGCATCATGCCGCGCTCGGCGATGTCGGCGCCGAGTTCGGGCGGGGTCTGTTCCAGCGCGATCTTCACCGCCGACACGATCTGGTTGAGCGGGTCGGTCAGCGCTTCCAGGATTTCATTGGACGAGACCGTGAACGCGCGCGGAATGCCTTCGGACAGGTTGCGGCCCTTGACTTCCATCTCGCGGACCTCGGAGCCCGGGAAGGCCGAGCCGATTTCCTTCTTGATGGCTTCGGCGGTCTGCTCGCCGATCAGCATGCCGTAGTTGCGGCGGATGTAGTTGACGATGGCCTCGTCGAACTTGTCGCCGCCGACTCGCACCGAACCCTTGTAGACCATGCCGCCCAGCGAGATGATGCCCACCTCGGTGGTGCCGCCGCCGATATCCACCACCATCGAGCCCGACGGCTCCGACACCGGCAGGCCGGCGCCGATCGCGGCCGACATCGGCTCCTCGATCAGGTAGACCTGGCTGGCGCCGGCGCCCAGCGCCGATTCGCGGATGGCGCGGCGCTCGACCTGGGTCGAGCCGCACGGCACGCAGATGATGATGCGCGGGCTCGGGCGCAGCAGCTTGCTGTCATGCACCATCTTGATGAACTGCTTGAGCATCTGCTCGGTCACGGTGAAGTCGGCGATCACGCCGTCCTTCATCGGCCGGATCGCCTCGATATTGCCCGGCACCTTGCCCAGCATCTGCTTGGCTTCCTTGCCCACCGCCGTGATCGTCTTCTTGGCGTTGGGGCCGCCTTCCTGGCGGATCGCAACCACCGAGGGCTCGTCCAGCACGATGCCCTTGTCGCGCATGTAGATCAGCGTGTTGGCGGTGCCGAGGTCGATCGCCAGGTCGTTGGAGAAGTAGCTGCGGAGAAATCCGAACATCAGGAATCCTGTCTGTGATGGTGTTCGCGGGTAGGCGAAGCGGCCGGCGCCGCGAGCGGCCCGGCCACGAAGTACGTTGTGTTGAATACGGATTGGTTCTCGGCTTCCCGGTCCGCCCGCCGCCCGGGCCGGCGGCTGCCCGGCTGGATGGGAATGGGATCGGCACCGCCGGCGCACCGTGCGCGCCGGCCCTACGGGAACCTTTGATTAGACCCCGCCGAAAAGTTCGCGGAAATGTGCAGGCGCCGGCGCATCATGTTGGCTGTCGACGCAACATGCGGGACCGGCGGCAAGGCCTAATCAGAGGACCCAGGTTTGCCCTTCGGGCGCCTTCGGACACCGGGCGCGCAGGCGCCGGCCGCAGGCCATGTGGCGTAGGCGTTGCCAAAGGTCGGTAACTCGCAATGATACCTTATAATTCTGGCTGCTTCGGGCGTTTACAGCCTGAAAATACCTGCAATTCTGACGACTGCGGGGCGCCCTGCGGCACCCGTGGTCAGGCCCCGGGCCAAGCGACGCAGCGGCCCCGCAAGCCAGCCCGGCGCAGCCCGCGCCGCCCTTCGTATCCCGAATACCTGAGCCTCCGAGCTTCGACCCACCACGCCATGGCCCTCGACCTATCCGACGTCAAGCGCATTGCCCACCTCGCCCGCATCGAAACCAGCGATGCCGAGGCCGAACAGACGCTTGCGCAGCTGAACAACTTTTTCTCGCTGGTCGAGCAGATGCAGGCGGTCGACACCACCGGCATCGAGCCGCTGGCGCACCCGCTGTCGGCCGTGCGCGACATGGTCCAGCGCCTGCGCGAAGACGTGGTCACCGAGGCCGACCGCCGCGCCGACTACCAGCGCCCCGCGCCGGCCACCGAAAACGGCCTGTACCTGGTGCCCAAGGTCATCGAATGACCGTTGCCCGGCCCGTGCCGCCGCCAGGCGCGCCGCGGTCCGCCCGCCAGTACGCCACCCCTGATGCCAACCGACTGTCATGCCCTTTTCCGCTGATTCCGTGACCTCCCTGCGCCAGCTTGCCGACGCCCTGGCCGCGCGCACCGTCTCCGCCGAGGAACTCGCGCGCGAGTACCTGGCCCGCATCGAGCAGGCCGCCGCGCTCAACGCCTTTATCCACGTCGATCCCGAGCGCACCCTGGCGCAGGCGCGCGCCGCCGATGAGCGCCGCGCGCGCGGCGAGGCCGCGCCGCTGACCGGCGTGCCGGTCGCGCACAAGGATGTGTTCGTCACGCGCGGCTGGCGCGCCACCGCCGGCTCGAAGATGCTGGCCAGCTATGAAAGCCCGTTCGACGCCACCGTGGTCGAGCGCATGGCCGCCGCCGGCATGGTCACGCTGGGCAAGACCAATATGGACGAGTTCGCGATGGGCTCGTCCAACGAGAACTCGCACTTCGGCCCGGTGCGCAACCCCTGGGACGCCAGCCGCGTGCCCGGCGGCTCGTCGGGCGGCTCGGCCGCGGCCGTTGCAGCCGGCCTCGCGCCCGCCGCCACCGGCACCGACACCGGCGGCTCGATCCGCCAGCCGGCATCGTTCTCTGGCATCACCGGCATCAAGCCGACCTACGGCCGCGTGTCGCGCTACGGCATGATCGCGTTCGCCTCGTCGCTGGACCAGGGCGGCCCGATGGCCCACAGCGCCGAGGACTGCGCGCTGCTGCTCAACGCCATGGCCGGCTTCGACCCGAAGGACTCGACCAGCATCCCGCCCGCGCAGGGCGGCGTCGACGAGGACTACACCCGCCTGCTGGGCCAGCCGCGCGCCGGCGCCACCGCCGAGCGCCCGCTGGCGGGCCTGCGCATCGGCCTGCCGAAGGAGTACTTCGGCAAGGGCCTGTCTTCCGACGTCGAGCAGGCCGTGCGCGCCGCGCTGGGCGAATACGAGAAGCTGGGCGCCACGCTGGTCGAGGTGTCGCTGCCCAAGACCGAGCTGTCGATCCCGGTGTACTACGTGATCGCGCCGGCCGAGGCCTCGTCCAACCTGTCGCGCTTCGACGGCGTGCGCTACGGCCACCGTGCCGCCGAGTACCGCGACCTGCTCGACATGTACAAGAAGACCCGCGCCGAAGGCTTCGGCGCGGAGGTCAAGCGCCGCATCATGGTCGGCACCTACGTGCTGTCGCACGGCTACTACGACGCCTACTACCTGCAGGCGCAGAAGATCCGCCGCATCATTGCCGACGACTTCCAGCGCGCCTTCGCCCAGTGCGACGTGATCATGGGCCCGGTGGCGCCGACGGTGGCGTGGAAGCTGGGCGAGAAGACCTCGGACCCGGTGCAGATGTACCTGGCCGACATCTTCACGCTGTCCACCAGCCTGGCCGGCCTGCCCGGCATGAGCGTGCCGTGCGGCTTCGGCGAGGGCAACATGCCCGTCGGCCTGCAGCTGATCGGCAATTACTTCGACGAAGCGCGCCTGCTGCAGGCCGCGCATGCGTTCCAGCAGGCGACCGACTGGCACCTGCGCCGCCCCGCCAAGGCCTGACCATGACCCGCTCCCTGCTCCGCCTGCTCGCCGCTGCAGCACTCGCCGCGCTGGTGGCCGGCTGCATCCGGCTGCCGATCCTCGGCAAGCCCACGCCGATCGCCAGCCGCGACATCGACCTGGCCGGCGACTGCCGCCGCACCGAGGAAGACGGCTTCCGCGAAGACGCGCAGCTGCGCATCGCGGACAACAGCGTGCAGCAGCTGTCGTGGAAGCTGTGGGTGGGCAAGCGCGGCTCGTGCAGCTTCAACCTGGCCGAGTTCCGCCAGGTCCAGAAGAAGCCGCATATCGAACTGCGCGCCAACGACGGCAGCGGCTGCAAGCTGATGGTCTGGCAGGATCCGCGCCGCGTCACGCTGGCGCACGCCAACTGCCAGCAGCGCTGCACCCCGGGCATCTACGAGGAAGCCTGGCCGGTGATGTTCGAGCCCGGCACCGGCGCCTGCGCCCGCACGCGCTGAAGCCACTGCCGCCACTGAAACCGGCCATGCTCCACGCCCACGCCACCCCGCAACCCGCGCCGCGCGCCGCCCGCCCGGCGGCCGCCTGGCTGCGCGCCGCGGTGGCGCTGGGCCTGGGCGCGTGGCTGGCCGGCGCCGCGGCGCATACGCCGGACCTGCAGGCACCCCCGCTGGACGCGACGGCACCGCTGACGCCGGCGGGCGTGCTGGCGCCGAACGCGGTGAGCCGCGCGGCGCCCGCCTCATCGGCAGCCGCCAGGGCGGCGGTCGCTCCCGTGCCCGCGCAGCGGGTCCAGCTGCGCGGCGATGCGGGCACGCCGGCGCTGACCGCCTACTGGTTCCTGCCGCGCGAAGGCGCCACGCCGCGCGCGCTGCCGGTGGTGGTGGCGCTGCACGGCTGCGGCGGCCTGCTGGCGCAGCGCGCCCCGCGCGACGGCAGCCTGGCGCCAACGGGCGCTGACACCGCCGACGTTGCCGCAGGGCTGCAGCAACGCTACCGCGAATACGCGCACTGGCTCACCGAGCGCGGCTACGCCGTGCTGATGCCCGACAGCTTCAGCGCGCGCGGCAAGCCCCACGGCATCTGCGCCGAGCCCCTCGACAACCGCGCCATCGACGACCGCACCCGCCGCGCCGACGCGCTCGCCGCGCTGCGCTGGGTGGCGCAGCAACCCGCGGTCGATGCCGCGCGCATCGTGCTGCTGGGCTGGTCGAACGGCGCACAGGCGGTGCTGGCCACCATCGACGCAAGCCGCCCGTGGCCGGCCGGCACGCCGCTGGTCGAGCGCGCGGTGGCGTTCTACCCGGGCTGCAAGCGCGCGGTGCAGCAGCACAGCTTCCGCCTGCGCTCGCCGCTGCTGCTGATGATCGGCGGCGCCGACGACTGGACCCCGGCGACCCGCTGCGCCATGCTGCAGAGCGCGGTGCAGGCGCGCCAGCCGGGCGCGCGCTTCCGGCTGGAGATCTTTCCGGGCGCCTATCACGGCTTCGACGGCACCAGCGAACTGCACCGGCGCACCGACGTGCCCGCCGCCGCGATGCGCAAGAGCCAGGGCGTCACCGTCGGCGGCGATGCGGTGGCGCGCGTGGCCGCGCTGGCCCAGCTCGACTCCTGGCTGGCCAGCCCCGACCCCTGACGGCCACGCCAGGACAGACACAACACCGGGGCGGCGCAGCCGCTCCCTCGCAACAGACAACACCGAAAGAACCGAACAGGAATACCGCCATGCAATGGGAAGTGGTGATCGGCCTCGAAACGCACGCGCAGCTGTCGACGGCCTCCAAGATTTTTTCCGGCACCTCCACCGCCTTCGGCGCCGAGGCCAACACGCAGGCATCGCCGGTGGACCTGGCGCTGCCCGGCGTGCTGCCGGTGCTCAACCAGGGCGCGGTCGAGCGCGCGATCCAGTTCGGCCTGGCGATCGGCGCCACCATCGCGCCGCGCAGCGTCTTCGCGCGCAAGAACTACTTCTACCCCGACCTGCCCAAGGGCTACCAGATCAGCCAGTACGAGATCCCCGTGGTCCAGGGCGGCACCATCACGATCCAGGTCGAGGGCAAGAAGGGCGAGTTCTACGAGAAAACCGTCAACCTGACCCGCGCACACCTGGAAGAAGACGCTGGCAAGTCGCTGCACGAGGACTTTGCCGGCATGACCGGCATCGACCTGAACCGTGCCGGCACGCCGCTGCTGGAAATCGTCACCGAGCCCGACATGCGCAGCGCCGCCGAAGCCGTGGCCTACGCCAAGGCGCTGCACTCGCTGGTGGTGTGGCTGGGCATCTGCGACGGCAACATGCAGGAAGGCAGCTTCCGCTGCGACGCCAACGTGTCGGTGCGCCCGCTCGGCCAGAAGGAATTCGGCACGCGCCGCGAGATCAAGAACCTGAACTCGTTCCGCTTCCTGCAGCAGGCCATCGAATACGAAGTGCAGTGGCAGATCGCCGAGATCGAAGACGGCCGCAAGATCCAGCAGGCCACCGTGCTGTTCGATCCGGACACCGGCGAGACCCGCGCCATGCGCACCAAGGAAGACGCGCACGACTACCGCTACTTCCCCGACCCGGACCTGATGCCGCTGGAAATCGAACCGGCCTGGATCGAGCGCGTGCGCAATGCGCTGCCCGAGCTGCCGGCCGCGATGCAGGCGCGCTTCGTCTCGCAATACGGCCTGTCGGCGTATGACGCGACCACGCTGACCGCGACCAAGGCCTTCGCCGCCTACTACGAGGCCGTGCTCGCCGATGCCGGCGCCGCCAGCGCCAAGCCCGCCGCCAACTGGCTGATGGGCGACGTCGCCTCGCAACTGAACCGCGAAGGCATCGCCATCGACGCGGCACCGGTCAAGCCGGCGCAACTGGCGAAGCTGCTCTCGCGCATCGCCGACGGCACGGTGTCGAACAACACCGCCAAGAAGGACGTGTTCCCGGCGATGTGGGCGGGCGAGCACGGCGGCGACGCCGACGCCATCATCGCGGCCAAGGGACTGAAGCAGATGTCCGACAGCGGCGAGCTGGAAAAGATTATCGACGACGTGCTGGCCGCCAACGCCAAGTCGGTCGAGGAATTCCGCTCGGGCAAGGAAAAGGCGTTCAACGCGCTGGTCGGCCAGGCGATGAAGGCGACCAGGGGCAAGGCGAATCCGGCGCAGGTGAATGAGTTGCTGAGGAAGAAGCTGGGGTAAGCCGCAGTCCTTATCTATCCCGCTGGTTTGCTCCCCTCTCCCGCTCGCGGGAGAGGGGCCGGGGGTGAGGGCATGAGCATCAACAGCTGACGCCCGTGGGTTAACACCGCTGGCCTTGCTTGACGTGGTACCTGGCTAGCCCACCCCTCACCCCGGCGCTCTCCCCATGAGGGGAGAGGGAGAACACCTTGCCCGGGCCAGCTCGGGCGGCCTGGGTGCACCCAACACCGATCGCCTCCCCATGCGTGGGTTGCTTCTACATCCCCGCCCTCCCCTTCACCGTCTCCTCCAGCAACGACCTCAGCTTCGCCAGCGCCCCCGGATCGCCGTGCGCCGCGGAGCGCGCGTACCAGATCTTGGCCTGCTCGATATCCTGGTCGACCACGCCGGGTTCGCCGCGCTCATAGAAGCTGCCGACGATGTACTGCGCGCCGCCATCGCCAGCGCTCGCCGCGCGCCGGTACCACGCAAACGCCTGGGCGTAGTCACGCGGCATGCCGCGCCCGGTGAAGTAGTTGGTCGCCAGTTCCATCTGCGCCTGCACGTGGCCGCCCTGCGCCGCGCGCTCGTACCAGCGGTTCGCCTCTTCCAGCGATTTCGGCACCAGCTCGCCGCGCTCGTACAGGTCGCCCCAGGTGTATTGCGCATGGGTCATGCCGTTGTCGGCCGCCTTGCGCAGCCACGCCAGCGCCTCTTGCGGCCGCGCGGCGGTGCCCTCGCCGCGCAGCAGCATCATCGCGTAGTTGAATTGCGCAAGGCGGTTGCCCTGGCGCGCGGCGCCGGCAAAACCCTGCAAGGCCTCGGCGAAGCGCCCCGCTTCGTAAGCAGTGACGGCGTCGCGCGTCTGCGCCTGTGCGGGCGTGGGGGGTTGCGGCGCGGCGGCGGCAGGAGGCAGGCACAACCATGCGTACAGGATGCCGGCCAGCACGGCAGCTTGCGGGGAACGGGCTTTCGACATGGCGGACTCCGGGCGCGGCGCCTTCCTGGCTCCAGTGTAGGAGTCCGCGCGGGCGCCCGATAGCGACAGGATTATTGGTGCGAATAATCAACCACCCATCGATACGATCCGCGTCATTCATCGCACCAATAAACCCAGCGGATTCAGATCCAGCCTGCGCGGTGCAGCCGCCGCCACAGCGCGCCACAGGCCAGCGCGGTCACGCCGATCACGGCCGGATAGGCGTAGTGGACTTTCAGCTCCGGCATGAAATCGAAGTTCATGCCATACAGGCTGAACACCACCGTCGGGATCGCCAGGATCGCGCCCCAGCCGGCCAGCCGCTTGACCACCTCGTTCTGCCCGACGGTCACCAGCGCCAGGTTGACCTGCACCGCCGTGGTCAGCATTTCGCGCACCACGTCGAGCGTGCGCACCAGCCGGCTGGCGTGGTCTTCGATATCGCGGAAATAGGCGCGCAACTCCTTCGGCACCACCTCCTCGTGCAGCCGGATCAGCTGGCCGCACATGTCTTCGACCGGGCTGACCGCATTGCGCAGGCGCAGCACCTGGCGCTTGATCTGGTACAGGCGCTCGATCGCGGCGCGGTCGAATTCGTCGCGGAAGATGTTTTGCTCCAGCGCCTCGAAGGTGTCCTCCAGGCGCGTGACGATGGGCAGGTAGTGGTCGACGACAAAGTCCATCAGCGCGTACAGCACATAGCCCGGGCCATTGGCCAGGCCGTGCGGGTCGTTTTCGCAGCGCTCGCGCACCGGCGCATAGGTGCTGCTGGCGCCGTGGCGCACCGAGACCACGTAGTTGGGGCCGACGAACAGGTGGGTCTCGCCGACCACGACTTCGTCCTCGACCAGCTGCGCGGTGTTGAGCACCACGAACACGGAATCGCCGTAGGCCTCGAGCTTGGGCCGCTGGTGCGCGTTGGTCGCGTCTTCGACCGCAAGGTCATGCAGGCCGAAAGCCTGCTGCGCCTGGCGCAGCAGCGCCAGCTCGGGCTCGTGCAGGCCCAGCCAGACGAAGGTGCCGGGCACGGCCAGCACCGTCCGGATTTCTTCCATGCTTACCGTGCCGAGCCGCTTGCCCTGCCGGTAAGCCACGCAATTGACGATGGCGCCCATGGAAACTCCGCTGATCAGATGGCGCAATCGTAACAAGGCTTTGCGCGAAGGCCCGGGCGCGCGGTTGCCGAGGCCGCGCAAGCCGCGCCGGCCACACTTGCGCCGCGCAACCCGCGCGCACATGCAGCCCCCGCGCCACCTGCGGTACATATCGATCCAATTGTTACAGTTCGCCACAGATACAACGTTAGAATGTGGCATTTCCACGGTCACCCGGCTATGTCCCAGAAGAAATCGCCACGCTTCGAGCTGCGCAGTGGCAACGTCGACGCCCTCCTTCTCGCCCTCCAGACCGCCGACATGGCTGCGCTGCGGGATGACCTCCTGACCCGCTTCGAAGCCACCCCCGACTTCTTCTCCAATGACGTGATCGCGCTGGACCTGCGCGCGCTCGACGATGACAGCGAAGTTGCGCTCGGCACCGTGATCGACACGCTGGCGACGCTCAAGGCGCGCGCCATCGGCGTGGTGGCCCGAGCCGGCCAGCGCGAGTGGGCCGAGCGCTTCGGCCTGCCGCTGCTCGACAGCCAGGCCCGCCGCAGCGGCGCCACCGAGCGCGCCGCCGAGGCCAGGGCCGCCGCCGCTGCGGAACAGGCTGCCGCCGAACACGCGGCGCGCGAGGAAGCCGCCCGCGCCGCGGCGCAGGCCGCGACCGACGCCGCCGTGGCCGCCGCCGTGCGCCAGACCCAGACCCTGCTGATCGACAAGCCGCTGCGCTCCGGCCAGCAGGTCTACGCGCATGGCGACGTGGTGATCATGGACGTGGTCAGCTACGGCGCCGAGGTCATCGCCGAAGGCAACATCCATATCTATGCCCCGCTGCGCGGCCGCGCGCTGGCGGGCGTCAAGGGCAACACCGCGGCGCGCATCTTCAGCACGTGCATGGAGCCCGAACTGATTTCCATCGCCGGCATCTACCGGACCGCGGAGCAGACGCTTCCGGCCGATGTGCACGGCAAGACCGCCCAGGTGCGCCTGGCCGATGAAAAACTGATCCTCGAAGCGCTGCGGCTCAAGTAACCGCGGCACCTGTCGGGACCGAAATCGCAGAGAGCGCAAGCTTCAACTTATTACTGGACCAAAGAGCCATGGCAAAAATCATCGTTGTGACCTCCGGCAAGGGAGGCGTCGGCAAGACCACCACCAGCGCCAGCTTTGCCGCCGGCCTGGCCCTGCGCGGCCACAAGACTGCCGTGATCGACTTCGACGTCGGCCTGCGCAACCTCGACCTGATCATGGGTTGCGAACGCCGCGTGGTGTATGACCTGATCAACGTGGTGCAGGGCGAAGCCAACCTGCGCCAGGCGCTGATCAAGGACAAGAAGTGCGAGAACCTGTTCATCCTGCCGGCGTCGCAGACGCGCGACAAGGATGCGCTCACGCGCGAGGGCGTCGAGAAGGTCATCAACGGCCTGATCGAGATGGATTTCGAATTCATCATCTGCGACTCGCCCGCCGGCATCGAGTCGGGCGCGCTGATGGCCATGTACTTCGCCGACGAGGCGCTGATCGTGACCAACCCGGAAGTGTCGTCGGTGCGCGATTCGGACCGCATCCTCGGCATCCTGGCATCCAAGACCAAGCGCGCCACCGAGGGCGGCGAGCCGATCAAGGAACACCTGCTGATCACCCGCTACAACCCCAAGCGCGTGCATGGCGGCGAAATGCTGTCGCTGACCGACATCCAGGAAATCCTGCGCATCAAGCTGATCGGCGTGGTGCCGGAATCGGAAGCCGTGCTGCACGCCTCGAACCAGGGCACGCCCGCCATCCACCTGGAAGGCAGCGACGTGGCCGACGCCTATGGCGACGTGGTGGACCGCTTTCTCGGCAAGGACAAGCCGATGCGTTTCACCGACTATCAGAAGCCGGGGCTGTTCTCGCGCATCTTCGGCAACAAGTAACGGTCAAGGAGGGCTCACCCCATGTCGATCCTTTCCTTCCTGCTGGGAGAGAAGAAGAAGTCCGCGTCAGTCGCCAAGGAGCGGCTGCAGATCATCCTGGCGCACGAGCGCACCGGCCATTCCGCCCCCGCCGACTACCTGCCCGCGCTGCAGCGCGAGCTGGTCGCGGTGATCTCCAAATACGTCAAGATCGGCGACCAGGACCTGCGTGTCAGCCTGGAACGCCAGGACAACCTCGAGGTGCTCGAGGTCAAGATCGAAATCCCGCAGCACTGAGGACCGGACCCGGCAGCGCCGGGTCCATGCGCCTTCGGGGCGCCCCGCCCCGCTCCCTTCTTTCGCCTTCCCGCCCTGACGCGCCAACGCGTCGCCGCCGCGCCAGCCCGGCTTCGAGGCGGTGCCGAATCGCTGCCGCTGCCCCCAAACGCAGAATTCTGTAGCGGCCAGACAACGGAATTGCACCAATTTCCTGCTTGAAAGCGCGGCTCCACGGAGTTTTGTGTCCTTGTTCCTTACGTTTTGTTAAATTTTCGCGGCGTTTACACGAAACGTAGACCTGATCCCCGCCGTGATCCGGCGCAGGGCACAGTACAAGACAGAAAAGGAGCACCATGAAGAAATCGGCCATCGTCCTCGCAGCCGGCAGCCTGTTGGCAGGTTCGGCTTTCGCACAAACCTCCGTCACCCTGTACGGTATCGTCGACCAGAGCATCCGCTTCCAGACGAACGCGAACGCCAACAATGACAACTCGTGGGAACTGACCAACGGCGCCGTCACCAACAGCCGCTGGGGCATCAAGGGCAGCGAAGCCCTGGGCAACAACCTGAAGGCGATCTTCCAGCTGGAAAACGGCTTTGATCCGGACACCGGTCGCGCCAACCAGAATGGCCGCCTGTTTGGTCGTCAGGCCTACGTGGGCCTGAGCGGCGACTTCGGCACGATCAAGCTGGGCCGCCAGTACACCGAAGGCTTTAATTTCTTCGGCGACTACGATCCGCTGACCATCGGCAACTACACCAACAACGCCTGGCCGTTCTTCCTGACCAACTTCCGTAACGACAACGTCGTCAGCTACGGCGGCAAGTTCGGCGGCCTGGACGTCGGCGCCAGCTACGGCTTCGGCGAGCAGCCGGGCAGCATGAGCCAGAACCAGTACTGGGGCGCGCGTGCCGCTTACACCTTTGGTCCGTTCGGCATCGGCGGCGTGTACCAGGAAGTGCGCAACACCACCGGCGAGAAGCAGCAGATGTGGGGCGCTGCGGGTAAATACTCGATCGGCCCGGCAAAGGTCTTCGTGGGTTATATCGGTGGCAAGGACCGCACCGGCAGTGTCGACGCTTCGCTGAACTTCGACACCTCGACCGGCGCCACGACGATGAACCCGATCCCGGCAGGTGGCAACGCAGCGGCCAACCCGCGCAAGGACACCATCGGCTACATCGGCGTGACCTACCAGGCCACCCCTGCGCTGGCGCTAACCGGCGTGTTCTACGGCGACTATGTCGAAAACGTCAACGGCGTGAACGACAACAACGGCCGTCGCTACACCGGCGTGCTGCTGGCCGAGTACTCGCTGTCCAAGCGCACCCAGGTCTACGGCACGGTTGACTTCAACAAGGTTTCGGGCGGCACCATCACCGAAATGCCGGGCCGCAACAACCAGACCGGCGCTGCCATCGGTATCCGCCACATCTTCTGATCGATACCTGATCAGCAGTTCCTGGCAAAAAGGCACCTTCGGGTGCCTTTTTTCATGGGCGCGGCCGGCGCCGCAGCCACAGGTACCAGCCGGCCTGCGCCGCGGCGCCTTGCAGCGGCTGCAGCGGCACCAGCAGCCCGCCATGGCGCGCCACCACGCGCTGCGCGCACAGCAGTGCGGGCCCGGGCCGGGCCAGTTGCGCGGCGCTTGCGTCGTCGGGGGGCTGGAACACGATCGACAGCGCCATGCCACCGGCATGGCCGCGGCATGTGGTACGCAGGGCCGTGCCACGCGCCGCGGCGCCGATGGCGCTGGCCAGCAGCCATTGCAGCGTGCCGGCGAGCATCGCCGCGTCCCCGCCGATGCGCGGCAGGCGTCCGGCCGGGCGCTCCAGCCGGATGCCGGCCTCGCCGGCTTCGGTCCAGACGCGGTCCAGCGCTTCATCGAGCAAGGTTTCCATGGCGATCCGCCGCATCCGGTAGGCATGCCGGGTTTCGCGCAGCAGCCGGTTCAGGTCGTCGATATGGGCGAGCGAGCGGCGCGCATGGCCGCCCACCTGCGCCAGCAGTGCGGCATCGGCCTGCGACCGGGTCTCGCGCAGCGCCAGCCACGCCAGCAGCGAGGCATTGGGTTGGCGCAGGTCGTGGCCCAGCACATGCAGCAGCATGTCGAGCACGGCGGCCGGGTCGCGCACGTCGGCATTGCCCTGGCCTGGCCGCGCCGGCACGGCTGCGGCGCCGCGGGTGCGCCGCGCCAGCCAGTACGCGCCCAGGCACAACGTTGCGGCAACCAGCGCCTGGCGCAGCGGGCGCGCCGTCATGCCGCGGCCCGCTCGGCGTGTGCCATGCGCTCCAGCCGGTAGCCATGCGTATAGACCGGGGTCAGCCGCATGCCGTGTTCGGCCTGCAGCCCGAGCTTGCTGCGCACGCGCGACACGTGGGTATCGATGGTGCGCGACATGGGCGAGATCTCGCGGCCCCAGACCGCGGCGGTGATATGGTCGCGCGTGACGATGCGGCCCTCGTGGCGGAACAGCAGCACCGCGAGGTCGAACTCCTTAGGCGTCAGGCCGATCGGCTGGCCGTTGCAGGTGACCTTGCGCAGCGCGCAGTCGAACGCATAGTCGCCCAGCCGCAGCGGCGCGTGCGGCGACGCCTGCGCGGGATACGCGCGCCGCAGCAGGCATTCGATGCGCGCGGCCAGCTCCGCCGGGCGGATCGGCTTGACCATGTAGTCGTCGGCGCCCGCGGCGAGCGCGCTGACGATGTCGTGCTCGGCATCGCGGCAGGTCAGGAACATGACCGGGATGCGCCGGTCCAGGTGGGTGCGCACCCAGGCCAGCACCTCGCGCCCGGACAGGTCAGGCATCTGCCAGTCCAGCAGCAGCAGGTCGAAGCCGGCGTCGCGCAGCGCCAGCAGCAGGCGCCGGCTTTCGCTGAAGCCCACGCATTCGAATCCCGCGCCGGCGACGACCTGGCGGATCAGCGCCGCATCCGCGGGCGCGTCCTCAAGCGATGCAATGCGCGATGCCGTTTTCTTTCCCATATTGCCTCCGACGGAACTGGCCATTTGCGAGACATTTAAGCCGGTGTTGCGGGCCGCACGAATAGGAAAGGGCTCAATCTCGCCTTTCAACAATCTTTTACTTCTCGCCTCAGCAGGCCGCTCCTACCATGGGCTTCGCCGCGGGCCCAATGTCGCCCGTAGTGACCGAGCTGTGTCCAATCCACCGGCGCATTGCAGTGCGCCCGCGCACAGGAGCCACACCCCGTGAAGATCGCCGCGCTGCAGGCGGACCCCACCCTCGCCGTCAGCATCGAACAGACCCTGCGCCTGAACGGCCACCAGTGCACGCGCTACCTCAGCGGGCGCGCGCTGATCGGCGCGCTGCGCGCCAGGTCGTTCGACCTGCTGATGCTGGATTGCGATACGCCGGGCATCCCGGCACTGGAAGTGCTGGCGTGGGTGCGCCGCACGCTGGGCAATGACATGCCGGTGATGCTGACCGGCACGTCGAACGAAGAGGGCTTTGTCGCGGCCTGCCTGGCGCAGGGCGCGGACAGCTACGTGCCCAAGCCGCTGCGCACCGCGGAACTGGCCGCGCGCGTGCTGGCGCTGCTGCGCCGCGCGCAGCCAGCCAGTGCTGACTGCGACCTGGAACACGGGCCGTTCCGCTTTGCCACCGCCGAGCGGCAGGTGTGGGTGCAGGGCAAGCCGGTGCTGCTGGCCCCGAAGGAATTCGACCTGGCGGTGCTGTTGTTCCGCAACCTGGGCTCGCTGGTGCTGCGCCAAACCATGGTCGAGCAGGTGTGGCGCTATCACGTGGACGCGGCCTCGCGCACGGTGGACAGCCACCTGTCGCGCGTGCGCACCAAGCTGGCGCTGTGGCCGCACAACGGGGTGCGGCTGTCGTCGGTGTATGGGCTGGGCAGCCGGCTCGATGCGGCCTAGCGCAGCTGGACCACTGCTTCAGCCAGGCCCGTCATTCAGCCTTGATGCCGGCTTCCCTGACGATGCGGGCGTTCTCGGCAGACTCTTCGCGGATGGCCTTGGCAAACTGCGCCGGCGTGCCGCCGGTCGGCACTTCGCCGCCCTTGAGCAGGCGCTCATGGACTTCCGGCTCCGCCAGCGCCTTGTTCAGCTCGGCGTTCAGGCGGTTGATGATAGCCGCGGGCGTCTTGCCCGGCGCGAAGATGCCGAAGGTAGAGGTCAGGTTGGCCTTGGGATAGCCCAGCTCGGCCAGCGTCGGCACCGCCGGCAGGCTCTCCAGGCGCTTCGGCGCGCCTACCGCCAGCGCGCGCAGGCGGCCGGCCTGCATATGCTGGCTCAGCACCGGGCTGGCGTTGGTGCTCATCACCTCGAACTGGCCGCCGAGCGCATCGTTCATCTGCTGGCCCGCGCCCTTGTACGGAATCAGCACGATGTCGGCCTTCGACTTCTGCTTGACCTGTTCCAGCACCACATGGCCGACCGTGCCCAGGCCCGACGTGGCCCAGCGTACCGAACCCGGCTTGGCGCTGGCCTGGCCGACCACGTCGGCAAAGCTCTTGCCGCTGAAGGCGGACGTCGCGACCACCAGCACCGGCGAGTACATCACGCTCATTACCGGCGCCACGTCCTTCTGCGGATCGTAGTTGACGCGGCCGACATGCGGATTCAGCGTAAGCGGGCTGGTCGCGGCGAAGCCGAGCGTGTAGCCGTCCGCCGCGGCCTTGGCCACCGCATCGATGCCGATGCTGCCGCCGGCGCCGGCCTTGTTCTCCACCACCACCGAGGTACCCATCTGCGCCGACAGGCGCTCGCCGAGCGCGCGCGCCACGGTGTCGCTGATGCCGCCGGTGGGATAGGCGACGATCAGGCGGATCGGGCGGCTGGGATAGGTGTCGGCCGCGGCGGCAGCGGCGGGGGCCAGTGCGGCAGCACTGAAGACGCACGCTGCGGCCAGCGGCGACGAGCGGAAGGGGAAGGCCATGATGGGAAAGCGGGAGAAATTCGACAGGAGCGGCCACGCGGCGGCAACGGGCCGGCCTGGCGCGGAACAGCCGCTATCTTAGCCGATCATGCGGCGCGCTCAGCGCTCCAGCGGCCGCTCCGGCACCCACGAGACAAAGAGCTCGTTGGCGCGGTCATAGAGCCGCCAGCCCGTGCCGCAGTCGCGGCAGCTAAAGGACAGCATGCTGTACGGCACCCCGGCGGCACTCTGCGTCACCACCGGTGCCGTGCCGCGCAGCGCCAGGCACGCCGGCGGCTCGCGCCGGCGCGGGTCATCGGCCAGCGCCAGGCAGCGCTCGCAGGGCGGCGTGGCGGGAGAGGCGGGAGAGGCCGAAGTGGCCGCGGAAGGAGCTGGGGCTGGTGGCATCGTCGGCGGGAACGGGCACGTCTGACTGAGTGCCCGCCATGATGCAGCAAAACTCCGCCCGGCAGCAGCACCTTTCGCGGATGACATCAGGCAGCCTGCGCGCGCGCCACCGTGGCTGGCGCCGCCGCGCGCTGGCCAAGCCACACGCTGGCCAGCACCAGCAGCGCACCGGCGGCCTGGACCGCCGTCAGTGCCTGTCCCAGCACCAGGAAACCAAGCACCGTGGCGCTGACCGGGCTGAGCAAACCCAGTGCCGCCACCGCCGCGGACGGCATCCGCGCCACGCCGCGGAACCACAGCGCGTAGCTGAAGCCGGCGCCAACAATGCTGAGCCACGCGTAGCCAAGCCAGTTGGCCAGCGTGAAGTGCGCCGGCAGCGGTTCCAGCACCAGCGCGAACGGCAGCAGGAACAGCCCGCCCGCGCACAATTGCCATGCCGTCAGCACCAGCGGCGAAACCGGCGGACGCCAGTGGCGCGTCAGCACCGTGCCCACGGCCATCGACACGGCCCCCGCGGCGGCCGCCGCCACGCCGACGGCATCGAGCCGGGCGGCCGGCCCGAGCACCAGCAGCGCCACGCCCAGCAGCCCGCCGGCGCCCGCCATCCAGGCAGCCGGGCGCGGACGCGCGCCCAGCCAGGCCCACGCCAGCACCACCACGATCAGCGGCTGGATCGCGCCGACCGTTGCGGCCACGCCGCCGGGCAGCCGATAGGCGGCGATGAACAGCATCGCCTGGAAGAAGCCGATATTGAGCACGCCCAGCACCGCCGCGCGCCACCACCAGCCGCCCTGCGGCAACTGCCTGCCGAAGGCCAGCATCGCCAGCCCGGCCGGCAGCGCGCGGATCACGCCGGAAAGCAAGGGCTGCCCCGGCGGCAGCCACTGGCTCGTCACCAGGTAGGTGCTGCCCCAGATCGCGGGGGCCAGCCCGGTCAGCAGGATGTCCCTGAGGCTGGGGCCGGCCGCCGCGGGTGTCGAATTGCCGTTCGCCTTCATGTCGATATTCTTGATGTCAAGATAAATCACTTTACGAAGGCGATTGGTTGATGTCAAGATACTTCGGTCTATCTTGCCTCTGTCCCCCTGCCCTGATGACCGCCCGCCGCAAACCTGAAGACGCGCCCGACCATGTCGACGGCATCCTTGCCCAGTGGGCGCGCGAACGCCCTGACCTCGATGCCTCGCCGATGGGCATCCTCGGTCGGCTGGGCCGGCTCAACCGCCATACCAGCCGCGCCATCGAAGCCGCGCTGGGCGCCACCGGCCTGCAGCCGTGGGAGTTCGATGTGCTGGCGACGCTGCGCCGGGCCGGGCCGCCCTATGCGTTGTCGCCGGGCGCGCTGATCGGTTCGCTGATGATCACCTCGGGCACCATGACCAACCGGCTCGACCATCTCGAGCGGGCCGGGCTGGTGCGGCGCGAGCCCAATCCGGAGGACCGGCGCGGGCTGCTGGTGGCGCTGACCGACGCCGGCCGCGCGCGCGTCGATGACGCGGTGAAGCTGCACGTCGCCAACGAGCACCGCTTGCTTGAAGGGCTGACCGCAACCGAGCGCGCGCAGCTGGCCGCATTGCTGCGCCGCTGGCTGCGCATGTTCGAGCCGCCACCGGACAGTGGCGGCGACGGCAAGGCGGGCGACTAGGCACCCGCACTTTCTCAGGCGCGCTGCGGACGCTCGCGCACGTCGGGCAGGAACACCGTCAGCAGCCCCAGCAGCGGCAGGTAGGCACAGTATTCGTACACCGCGCGGATGCCGTGCGTATCGGCCATGCCGCCCAGCACCGCGGCGCCGATGCCTCCCATGCCGAAGGCAAAGCCGAAGAACAGGCCGGAGACCATGCCGACCTTGCCGGGGATCAGTTCCTGCGCGAACACCAGGATCGCCGAGAACGCCGAGGCCAGGATAAAGCCGATGATGAAGGTCAGCACCGTGGTCCAGAACAGGTCCACGTGCGGCAGCAGCAGCGTGAACGGCGCCACGCCCAGGATCGACGCCCAGATCACGCGCTTGCGGCCGATGCGGTCGCCGATCGGGCCGCCCAGGATGGTGCCGGCCGCGACCGCGAACAGGAACAGGAACAGGTGCAGCTGCGCATCCTGGCGCGCCAGCGCGAAGCGCTCCATCAGGTAGAAGGTGTAGTACGAGGTCAGGCTGGCCATGTAGAAGTACTTGGAGAACACCAGCACCATCAGCACCACCATGGCCCGCACCACCACGCGCGTCGCCACCGGGCTGGCCACCGCGCCGGCGGCCTTGCGCTTGCGCGCGCCCTGCGCCAGCTGGCGCGCGTACCAGCCGCCGATGCGCCACAGCACCACGATGCCCACCAGCGCCGCCAGCGAGAACCACGCCAGGCTGGCCTGCTGGTGCACGATCAGCGCGGCCAGCAGCGGGCCCATGGCGCTGCCGCCGTTGCCGCCCACCTGGAAGATCGACTGCGCCAGCCCGTGCTGGCCGCCCGACGCCATGCGCGCCACGCGTGAAGACTCCGGATGGAAGATCGACGAGCCGGTGCCGACCAGCGCCGCGGCCGCCAGCAGCACGCCATAGCTGGGCGCCACCGACAGCAGCAGCAGGCCGGCCAGCGTAAAGGCCATCGCCACCGCCAGCGAATGCGGCTTGGGATGCTTGTCGGTGTAGAGCCCCACCACCGGCTGCAGCAACGACGCGGTGACCTGGTAGGTCATGGTCAGCAGCCCGATCTGGGTGAAGCTCAGGTTGAAGCCGCCCTTGAGCATCGGATAGATCGCCAGGATCAACGACTGGATCATGTCGTTGAGGAAGTGGGCGAAGCTGATTGCCGACAGCACGCGGAAACCGGTGCGTTCCGCCTGCGGGCTCTGCGACGAAGACGAGGATGGCGACGGGGTCGCGGGGGCTGCGCCAGCGGGCGCGGAGTCGATGGTTGTGCTCATTGGCGGCTCTCGACAAGCGGAAAGCGGCCAGCGGGGGCGCCGGCCAGCAAGGATCTGAGCCACGATGCTAGCTGGCGCGCCAGCGCCTGTCCTGCGAGAATAGGTCCGCAACCTTGGAGAAAAGGACATGGCGCGCGCCCCCCGCCCTCTTTCTGCTGCGGCCCCCGCCGACCGCCGTACGCGGCAGCCGCTGCCCGATCCCACGCCCGAAACGCTGGCGCTGGGCGACACCTACGCCGACCCGCCGCCCTACTTCCGCTTCGACCGCAGCCCGCTGCCGGTCACCGCGATGGCGGCCGATTACCTGCCCGGCCACGTGACCCAGCCGCACCAGCATCCGCATGCGCAGCTGATCCACGCCGTGCACGGCGTGATGGTCGTGGCCACCGCGGAAGGCCAGTGGATCGTGCCGCCCACGCGCGGCATGTGGATGCCGGGCGGCACCACGCACTGGATCCGCATGGTGGGCCGGGTGCAGATGCGCACCGCCTATATCCGCCCCGATGCCGCGCCCGACCTGCCGCAGCGCTGCACCGTGCTGGGCATCACGCCGCTGCTGCGCGAGCTGATCCTGGCCGCGGTGGAGATCGCCCTGCCCTACGCGCCCGACACGCGCGACGCGCGGCTGATGCGGCTGCTGCTCGACGAGGTGATGCTGGTGCCGTCGCTGCCGCTGCACCTGCCGCGCCCGGCCGATGCCAGCCTGCGGCAGATCTGCGACGCCATCGCCGCCGCGCCCGACACCGCGCTGACACTCGCCGACTGGGGCGCGCGGCTGGCGCTGGACCCCAAGACCATCCAGCGCCGCTTTGCGCGCGAGACCGGCATGACCTTCGGCCAATGGCGCCAGCAGGCGCGCCTGCTGGCCGCGCTGGAAAAACTGGCGGCCGGCAGCAAGGTGGTGGATGTGGCACTGGACCTGGGCTACGACAGCCCGAGCGCGTTCGCGACCATGTTCCGGCGGCAGTTCGGCGTGCCGCCGAGCGCGTTCTTCCGTTAAGCGCCGGCGCGCGGAAGCCGCGCTCAGTTGCCCAGGTAGCGCTCGACCAGCCGCGTCCAGTAGGCCGCGCCGACGGTCAGGTTGTCGTCGTTGAAGTCATAGCCGGCGTTGTGCAGCAGCGGCTGGTTGGCGCCGTTGCCCAGCCGCACGAAGCAGCCCGGGCGCTGCTGCAGGAAGTAGGCAAAGTCCTCGCTGCCGGCGATGCGCGCGGCGTTGTCCACCACCTTGCCGCCGCCGACCAGTTCCTCGGCCACCTGGCGCGCGAACTCGGTCTCGCGCTCGCTGTTGACGAGCACCGGGTAGCCGCGCACGTAATCGATCTCGGCCACCGCGCCGTAGCCTTCGGCGTGCGAGGTGGCGAGCTGGCGGATGCGCTGCTCCAGCGAGGCGCGCACGTCGGGGCTGAACGAGCGCACGCTGAGCTCCATGCGCGCGTGGTCCGGAATCACGTTGGGGGCGTGGCCGGCATGCAGCGTGCCGATCGTCACCACCGCGGTTTCGTTCGGGTCGACATAGCGCGACACCACCGACTGCAGCGCCATCACCAGGCTGCCCGCCACCAGGATCGGGTCGACGGACTGGTGCGGGCGCGCGGCGTGGCCGCCCTTGCCGCGGATGGTGATGGTGACGGTGTCGCACGCCGCCATGAACGGGCCCGGGCGGAACAGGAAAGTGCCCTGCTCCACGCCCGGATGGTTATGCAGCCCGAAGATCGCATCGCACGGAAAGCGCTCGAACAGGCCGTCGGCCAGCATGCGCTCGGCGCCGCCGCCGGCGCCGATCTCTTCGGCCGGCTGGAAGATCAGGTGCACGGTGCCGTTGAAATGGCGCGTGCGCGCCAGCTGCCGGGCCGCGCCGAGCAGGATCGCGGTGTGGCCGTCGTGGCCGCAGGCGTGCATGCGGCCGGCATTGACGCTGGCGTACGGCAGCGCGGTGCGCTCGTGGATCGGCAACGCATCCATGTCGGCGCGGATGCCCACGCTGTGCCCGCTCTCGCCGTTGCGCAGCGTGCCCACCACGCCGGTCCCGCCCACGCCGCGCGTGACCGCGTAGCCCCACGTTTCCAGCAGGGTGGCGACCAGGCCCGAAGTGCGGACCTCGTCGAAGGCCAGTTCAGGATGCTGGTGGATATTGCGCCGGATGGCTTCGAGTTCGGCGCGGCTGTCCAGCGTATCGGCCAGCGCGCAGTATCGGTGCTTCAGCGATGACGCGGGGGACTGGAGCGTGGTGCCGAGATAAGACTCGATTTCGGGGGCGTGCTCTGACATGGTGTTTTGCTCTCTGGCGAAACCTGTATAACCAGTATTTCACGCAGAAAACCCGAACGACACGCCAGGCCCGGTATTTCCTGTAAAACCATGTAATCCGGCTGCTTTCTGCGCCAGAACTGTTGCCCTAATCGTACGCTTTGTGTGGAAACCCAACGCTTTGTATGAAAGCGTATCGATGGGGAACCCTTCTGGCGGTCTTAATCAGCGCTCGCCGTACGCCACCACGCGCTGCATCTGCTCGCCCAGTCCTTTCACGCCCAGGCGCATGGTGTCGCCGGCCTTCAGGAAGCGCGGCGGCTTGCAGCCCATGCCCACGCCCGGCGGCGTGCCGGTTGCGATCAGGTCGCCCGGCAGCAGCGTCATGAAGCGGCTGACATAGCTGACCAGCGTGGCCACGTCGAACACCATGGTGGCGGTGCTGCCCTGCTGCACGCGCTCGCCGTTGACCTCCAGCCACAGCCCCAGCGCCTGCGCATCCGGCACTTCGTCGCGCGTCACCAGCCACGGCCCGGCCGGGCAGAAGGTGTCGCAGCCCTTGCCCTTGTCCCAGGTGCCGCCGCGCTCGATCTGGAATTCGCGCTCAGAGACATCGTTGACCACGCAGTAGCCGGCCACGTGCTCCAGCGCCTGCTCGCGCGAGACGTTGCGCGCGGTGGTGCCGATGACCACGCCGAGCTCCACTTCCCAGTCGGTCTTGTTCGAGCCGAACGGCAGCATCACCGCATCGTTGGGGCCATTGAGCGAGCTGTTGGCCTTCAGGAACACGATCGGCTCGGCCGGCAGCGGCATGCCGGCCTCGGCGGCGTGGTCGGCATAGTTCAGGCCGATCGCGACGATCTTGCCGATACCGGTCCAGGGCACGCCAAAACGCGCGCCTTCGATGACAGGCAGCGTGCGCGGGTCGACCTGCGCCAGCGCTTGCAGCGCGGCCGGCGCCAGCTGCGCCGCGTCGACATCGTGGATCACGGCAGACAGGTCGCGCACGCGGCCTTCCGCATCGATCATGCCGGGGCGCTCGGCGCCGGGGTTGCCTACTCGAACCAGTTTCATCGTCGTCGTTGTGTAGTGAATGCCTGCAAGGGGTTCAGGCCGATTGCTTGAGCGCGCCGGTGCGCGCCGTGCCTTCGGCCAGCGTTTGCGCCACCACGCTCAGCACTTCGCGCGCGGTGTTCTCGGAATGGCTGCGCAGCACCTGCGCCAGCCGCGGCCGGCCGGGCTCGCGCAGCGCGGCCATGATGGCCTCGTGTTCCTCGTGCGACTCCTGCCAGCGCAGGGTATCGGCGTTGGCGGCACCGCGCGCGCGGTGCACCTTGCTCATCAGTGCGGCATAGATGCCGGCCAGCACCGGGTTGGCCGCGCCATCGATGATGAGCTGGTGAATCTCCTGGTTGATGCGGAAATAGTCGGTGCGCCGGCCGGCGGCATGGGCGTCGATCATGGCCTGGTGGCGCCGCTCCAGCTTGGCCATGGCCGCCGCGCCCAGCCGCTGCGCCGCCAGTTCGCCCGCCAGCGCCTCCAGCCCGTGCAGGGTCTCGAAGGTGGCGCGCAGCTCTTCCAGGTCCAGCGGCGCGACCCGGTAGCCGATGTACTGCCGGTGCAGCACCAGCCCCTCGGACACCAGCACCTTCAGCGCCTCGCGCAGCGGCGTCTTGGAGACATCGAAGGTCTCGCAGAAGGCCCGTTCGTCGATGCGCGCGCCGGGCGGCAGTTCGCCCTCTTCGATCATGGTGCGCAGCCGCGCGGCGATTTCGGCCGACATGCCAAGCGTGCGCAGGCGCGCGGAAGGGGAAAGCGTTTGTGTCACAGACGTCACCAAAATGGGGAAATGCACCACAGCAAGGCTACCACACCCCGAAATTGTGCATCCGCAACATCATAAAATCAAAGACTTACACGCGTTGTAATTACAGATTACGTATCCTATACTCCGGCCTGTTGCGCGACACCCATTAGAACTGCCTCACCCAAAGGACGAAAAAGGAGACGCCGTCATGCAGACGACAACGCGGGCAACCGTGGTCACCGAGGCCAGGACCTCGGTGCGCTGGAAGATTTTCCTGATGATGTTGTTTCTCATCGCGATCAACTACATCGATCGCGCCTCGCTGTCAGTGGCGATGCCGCTGATCGCCAAGGAGTTCGACCTCAGCCCTGCCATGCAGGGCCTGATCCTCAGCTCCTTCTTCTGGACCTACGCGCTGATGCAGGTGCCGGGCGGCATGCTGGCCGACAAGTACAAGCCGCGCATCGTCATTGCCTGCGCCACCGTGTTCTGGGGCATCGCCCAGGCCGTGGCGGCATTCACCACCAACGCCACCTCGCTGCTGCTGACACGCCTCGGGCTGGGCGCGGCCGAGGCCCCCATCTATCCGGCCGGCGGCAAGCTCAATGCGATCTGGATGACGCAGAACGAGCGCGGCCGCGGCGCCACGCTGCTCGACGGCGGCGCGCCGCTGGGCGCGGCCCTGGGCGCGATCATCATCACGTGGCTGATCGCCTCGCTGGGCTCGTGGCGCCTGGCCTTTATCGTCGCCGGCGTGGGCACGGTGCTGGCCGGCGTGCTGGCCTGGTACTACGTGCGCAATTCCCCGCGCGAGCACCGCGGCGTCAACGAACTGGAAGCCCGCTACATCGAGGAAGCGCTGGCCAGCGAACACCGCGCCGAGCCGGCCAACCTGTCGGGCCGCTCGCTCGACTTCTTCAAGTACCGCTCGGTGTGGTGCATGGCGATCGGCTGGATGTGCTTCAACACCGTGTTCTACGGCCTGCTGACCTGGATGCCCAACTACCTGAACAAGGTGCACGGCTTCGACATCAAGCAGATGGGCGGCGCCAGCTTCATCATCTTCTTCAGCGGCTTTGTCGGCGAGCTGATCGGCGGCTGGATCGCCGACAAATGGAAGGAAGCCGGCGGGCGGCCCAATGTGGTGATGCGCACGCTGTTCGGCATCGCCGCGGTGGTGGCGACGGCGTCGATCTTCTCGGTGGCCTATGTCACCGACCCGGTGGTGGTGGTCGTGCTGCTGTCGTCCACGCTGTTCTTCCTGCGCTGGTGCGGCCTGTTCTGGTGCGTGCCGTCGATGCTGGGCACGCGGAACAAGGTCGGCTTCCTGGGTGGCGTGATGAACCTGGGCGGCAATATCGGCGGCATCTCGGTGCCGATCATCGTCGGCATGATCGTGCAGTTCACCGGCTCGTACTTCCTGGCGCTGATGTTCTTCGCCGCGGCCGGCGTCGGCCTGCTGCTGGCTTCCACCGCGATCGACTACGAGACTAAGATTCCCGTCTGAAGACCCGTCGGATCACCGAGTTCCGCAAGCAAAAAGAAACCCGCGCAAGGCGCCGGCAACGTCCCGGCGCCCGCACTCACTCCTGAGACCCAAGCATAATGACCAAGCAAATCCGACTCGGCATGCTGACGCCGTCTTCCAACACCGCGCTCGAGCCCATCACCAGCGCGATGGTCGCCGGCCTGCCCAACGTCAGCGCGCATTTCTCGCGCTTCACCGTCACCGAGATCTCGCTGCGCGACCAGGCGCTGGGGCAGTTCAACCTGGACAAGATCCTCGCCGCCGCCAGCCTGCTGGCCGATGCACGCGTCGATGTCATCGCGTGGAACGGCACCTCTTCGGGCTGGCTCGGCTTCGACAAGGACGAAGCGCTGTGCAAGCAGATCACCGAAGCCACCGGCATCCCGGCCACCACCTCGGTGCTGGCGCTCAACGAAATCCTGGAAAAGACCGGCGCGCGCAACTTCGGCCTGGCCACGCCGTACCTGGACGACGTGCAGCAGCGCATCATCGCCAACTATGAGCGCAGCGGCTTCCATTGCGTCGCCGAGAGCCACCTGGACCTGCACGTGAACTACAGCTTCGCCGAGGTCGAGGAAGACACCATCCGCGAGATGGTGCGCGGGCTGGCGCAGCACCAGCCGCAGGCCATCACCACGTTCTGCACCAACCTGCGCGCCGCGCACCTGGCGGAAGCACTGGAAGCCGAGACCGGCATCCCGCTGTACGACACCATCTCCACGGTAGTGTGGAAGTCGCTGCGCCTGTGCGGCGTCGATACGCGCGAGCTGCGCGGCTGGGGCCGCCTGTTCCGCGAAGTCGAGTAAGCGGGGTCCGCCCCCCTGTGCAGATCTGCAATGCGCGTCCGCAAGGACGCGCATTGCTGCATGACAGCCCCGATCCTAGACTGCCTGCACGGCCGCCGCATGGCGTGGCGGCCAGGCAACCACCTCAGGATCGCGATGAAGCTCTACTACACTCCCGGCGTCTGCTCGATGGCCGTCCATATCGCCCTGCGCGAAGCCGGCCTGCCGGTCACGCTGGCCAGGGTCGACCTGCACACCCACAAGCTCGCCGTGCCCGAACACGGGACCGACGACTACTACACCATCAACCCGCGCGGCTACGTGCCGCTGCTGCAGCTCGACGACGGCTCGCGCCATACCGAGGTGGCGTCGCTGCTGCAATACATCGCCGACCTCGTTCCCGAACGCAAGCTGCTGCCCGCCATCGGCACGCGCGAGCGGCTCGAAGCCACCGGCTGGATCACGCTGGTGTCGACCGAATTGCACAAGGTGTTCAGCCCGTGGCTGTGGCACAAGGAAACGGCGCCAAGCACGCAGGACGAGTGCAAGGCGAAGCTGCAGCGCCGCTTTGCCGAACTGGACCAGCACCTGCAAACCCGCCAGTACCTGGGCGGCGACACCTTCACGGTGGCCGATGCGTATTGCTTCACCATCGTCGGCTGGGCCCGCATCCTGAAGCTGCCGCTGCATGACTACCCGGCGCTGCAGCAATACCTGTCGCGCGTTGCCGCGCGGCCCGCGGTGCAGGAGGCAATGCGGGCGGAAGGGCTGGTGCGCGACTGAGCGCAGCCGCGCGGCGCTTCGCTGCTCAGCGTGGCGCCGCGAGCAGCGATTCGATCTTCGCCACCAGCTCCTTGTCGTCCGGCGCGGTGCGGCTGCCGTAGCTGGCCACCACCTTGCCGTCGCGGCCGATCAGGTACTTGTAGAAATTCCATTTCGGCGCGGTGCCGGTCTGCCTGGCCAGCAGCGCGTACATCGGGTTGGCATCGCTGCCGCGCACATGCGACTTGCCGAGCATCGGGAACTTGACGCCGTAGGTGTTGTAGCAGAAGTCCGCGATCTCTTTCTGCGAGCCCGGCTCCTGCGAGAAGTCATTGGACGGGAAGCCCAGCACCACCAGCCCGCGCCCGTTGTACTTCGCGTACAGCGCCTCCAGCCCTTCGTACTGCGGCGTGAACCCGCAATAGCTGGCGGTGTTGACCACCAGCACCACCTTGCCGGCGTACTGGCACAGGTTCTGCGGCGCATCGTCCTGCAGGCGCGGGAAGGTGAAGTTGAGCGAGGCCGGGCAGGCGCCGGCGGCGGCAGGGGCAGCAGGCTTGTCGGCCGCGTGCAGCGGTGCCGGCATCAGCGTGGCGCTGGCCGCAGCCAGGGTCACGGCGGCGGCCAGGGTGGCGGACAGGCGGGAAGGCAGGGGGCGACGGCTCATGGCGACGGGCTCCGGTGGTCGGCTCGCGGTATCGGGTACGCGTAGCGTAGTTTACGCCGATGGCGGCCGGCCGGATGCGGCCGCACGCGTCAGTCCATCGCCAGCGTCGCGGCGTGTTCGGTGACGCTGCTGCGCAGTTCCACGTCCGGCATGCGGCGCACGATCAGCAGCGCCAGCACCGCCGCCGCCGCGCCCGCCGCGAAGATCAGGTGGAAGCCGGATTCGACGCCGCCCGCCAGCACCGCGCGCACCGACGGCGACAGCTGCGCGAAGGCCTCGCTGCCATGGCGCAGCGCGCCCAGGTCCAGCGCCTGGGTCACGCCCGACGCGGCCAGCGCGTGGCGGAATTCCAGCGTCAGCAGCGTGCCGGCCAGCGCTCCGCCCAATGCGCTGCCGAGCGAGCGCAGCACCAGCAGCGCGCCGGTGCCGGCGCCGGTATCGCGGCGCTCCAGCGCGTTCTGCACGCTCATCAGCGTCGCCACCATGGTGATGCCCAGGCCCACGCCGGCCAGCGACATCGCCGCCAGCACCACTGCCAGCGGCACCGCCGGCGTCACCAGCGCCAGCACGATCAGCCCCAGCGCGCCGGCGATATAGCCGGCGGTCAGGATGCCGCGCATGCGGCCCACGCGCGGCGCCAGCCACGCCACGATGAAGTTGCCCGCCACCGTTGCCAGCAGGAACGGCATCACCAGCAGGCCGGAGGTCGACGCATCGGCGCCGCGCACCAGCTGGAAGTGCAGCGGCAGCGCAAAGATGCACAGGAAGATGTCGAGCGCGGCCAGCGCCGACGCGGCCACGCCCAGCACATAGGCACGGTTGGCGAACAGGCGCGGCGGCAGCATCGGGTCCGCCGCGCGGCGCTCCTGCCAGGTCAGCAGCAGCACCGCCGCCACCGCGGCCAGCAGCAGGGCGCCCAGTTCAGGCGAGAGCCAGTCGTAGACGTCGCCGCCCCAGCTCATTGCCAGCAGGAAGGCGACGATGGCCACCGCCAGCAGCAGCGCGCCCAGCCAGTCAACGCGCGCGCGCCCGCCGCGCGCAGGCAGCATGGCCAGGCCGCGGTAGCACATGAACATCGCCAGCAGGCCCAGCGGCACGTTGACCCAGAACAGCCAGCGCCACGACATGTGGTCCGAGACCCAGCCGCCCACCAGCGGCCCGGCGATCGACGCCACCGCCCATACCGTGGCCAGGTAGCCCTGGTAGCGCCCGCGCTGGCGCGGCGCCACCACGTCGGCGATCGCCGCCTGCGCCAGCGACATCAGCCCGCCACCGCCCACGCCTTGCAGCGCGCGGAACAGGATCAGCTGGCCCAGCGTCTGCGCCAGCGCGCACGCCACCGAGGCGCCGATAAACAGCGTGATCGCCACCATCAGCAGGCGCCGCCGCCCGAAGCTGTCGGACAACTTGCCGTACAGCGGCGTCGTCACCGTCGACACGATCAGGTACGCCGTGACGATCCACGACAGGTGGCCGAAGCCGTTCAGGTCATTGGCAATCGCCGGCACCGCCGGGATCACCACGGTCTGGTCGAGCGCGGCCAGCAGGATGCACAGCACGATGCCGCCGATCACGCGCATCACGGCGCGATGGTCGTGGACGGGCAGGGCGGTGGGGTGATCTGGCGTGGACGAAACAGCGGATGCGGCGGAACCGGCGGAGGCAGGCGAAGACATGGGCAAGCACAAGGCCGCAGCAATGTGCGGCGAAAGCAACGTCAAAGCAGGGAATCGGGGCCGGGAACCGCGCGAGGGGGGCGTGATGCCGGAGCGGGCGGCCTAATTCAGCGAACGCATAATTATATGCGGCCAGCGGATATCACGCTTGCTGCTGCCTGGTGCTCACTTGACACCACCTTGGCCTATCGTCGCACGGGAACTGCCAATCAGCTTGCAGCCGCATTCGCAACCATCCCCTTCAAGCGCAACGGGCACGCCCCCGAACTTCGGCCCCGAGGCCTGGATGATCTTGTTGCGCCCATGGGGCCGCCCGTCCGGATAAACCTGCGGGCAATCCACCTCGTCATGCAACCGTGCAACGGCGCGCCCCCAGAGCTTGTATCTGGGGGAACCCGTGGCCACCACGCCATTGTGGTCGGTCATATCGCCAACCGTGATGATGCGGCGGCTCATGTGCCGGCCTCGCCCATCCACGTCCAGACGACCAGCGCCTCGTCCGATGGCGAAAGCCCGAAGCGGATCATCGGCATCCCTTTTTGCCGCAGGATGCCGGACTTGCTGGCCACCCAATCCGCCTGAGGATGTCCGGGCGGAAGCGAGGCGCGCCAGATGCCGGACAGCGGGGTGGTTTCGCCCGAGCGCACCGTGACCGGATCGCCGGTCTGCGTCGGCGGCGCGTTCACGCGGAAACGCACACCATCCAGCAACCTGTCCCAGAGGGCCACAGCTTCCTCGTCCGTCAGCGACGCCTGATCCGCAGCGCCGATGCGATTGGCCGCCACCTTGGTGTACATCCTGGCGCCGATCACAGCCGGATGCAGCGTCGTTCGCTCCCTGCCAACAGCCTCCCACTCGAAGTCATGTGTGCCATCCGCACGGCGGACCAGCGATTCTTCCCCTTGCCAGACGCCGACCGTGCGCTTGCCCTCGCGCAGGGTCGTCAGTTTCGGGTAGCGGCTACCCAGATATTTCCTTTGCTGGGCAATCGAAGTCAGCAGACCGGGTTCGCCGTCCACGCTGGCCAGCTTGTTGGAGTCCACCGAAAAGCTGACATCGGGCAGGCTGGGCAGCCGAATGCCCGCACCAAAGATTTCCTGATAGCTGCCGGACGCGTCCGCGACGAAGCCGTGGTCGATGCAGACGCCGGGGGCCGTGGGGATGTCCGCGTTGTCGCGTGCCCGGATGCCACGCACCAAAGGCGCAAGTTCTTCGCCACCATAGAACCACTCGAACAGATGTGGTCCGCTTGAGACGAAGGTCATATATTCTTCGACCCCGTAAGCCTTCGCGTTTTCGCTTTCGAACGAGCGAACTTCGATGCTATTGCGAGTAGGCCCCGGCCCGAAATATGTAATCTCGGCAGTCTTGCTCTTGGCCAGTTCTTTGGCGCGATACGTTTCCGCCATCTCCTTCAGTTGGCCCGCTGCACCGACATGCGTGATGATCTTGCCCGAAAAATCCCGGAAGCCCCACAGGAGTTTGGCTTCTGCCGGGACTTCCATCACATAGCGGCCAAAGCAAACCGGCTTGGTCTTGGCGAAGAGGGTCTGCAAGCGCGGCAACAGCGCAACAGGTTCCGACATCTTGTTCTCCGGATACGCAAACGATTGGCAGCCCGCGAGCAGCACGCTGGCCAGAATGATTGCAAAGCCACGGGGCGTCATCGGTCCCACCATGCCGCGGTGTTGGCAATCTTGATGATCGAATACAGGGCGCTGGCCAGCACCTGGTCATTCTGATAGCTGCCCTGATGCTCGTAGCCGGTCTGCCGGAACAGCGTCCCGCGCACGGCTTCAGCGGACGCCTTGGCCGGCACCGTCTGGTCACCGGCATCTGTCGGCGGCTCCAGCCGTAAGGTCAGTGGCTGGTTGCTCTTCGTGCGTACCACGATGCGGCCCTCGGCGTCCTCGCTCTCGATCGTCCACGTGAGCGGATCGCCATGTGGTGCCAGATCGGCAGTATCCGCCCGCCATGTCACGCTGCCGTAGGACTTCTGCGAACTGTCTTCGCCGTAGCTCGCATAGGTGGTCGGATGGTATAGATCCTTGATGTTCTTGTGAAAGTCCCGCGCATCGGCAATCCGCTGTTTCGCCTTTGCATATGGATCAGTCCTTTTGTATGGCTTGTTAGCCGGATTGATCCAATCCGGATTCAGCAGCCGCCACCAGCACTTCGGATTGCGCGTGTAGATGTCGTAGACCGGATCGCCCACCGCCATCGGCGGCACAGGCTCGTCCACGCCCAGCTTCTGATGCAAGTCCAGATCGCTCAGATACGCCTTCAGCGGCGCATCCGATGCAATTGGCAGCGCCATGGCCTGCCGGTAGTCGCCAGTCTGCAGACGCAACCATCCTCGTGGATAGGAGGCGGTCGGCAGCAACTCCAGCGGCCCCGACGCATTGGCAAAGACCGCCGTCACTTCCTTGCCCGTTCTGCCCATGACATTGCGGGCAATATCCCCAGCCAGATTGTCCTGCACGTCGGACCCTGTGCGCACCCGCTTGTAGGCCGCCCCGGCGCCGAGCGCGGGCTGGACGCTATGGTAGACGCCGAGAATCCTGTCCTGCGCGTTGCCATAGTCCGGATGCAGCAGCGCGCGGGCCACCAGGCCACCCATCGAGTGCGTGACCACGATCACCTTTTCGCACTGCCGCCCGTTGGCCTTGTACATGCCGATGATTTCGTCGATGCGCCTGGCCAGCTTCCTGGCGGACGTGCCATTGCTTTCCAGCCAGTTGTAGCCCATCGCGTAGACCGGATACCAGCAGTTCGCCACGCGCAGGACATCGGCCTCGGTCAGCGCATCGCCGGCGCCGCCCCAATAGGCGGGATTGACGCCCAGCACCTCCACCTTCCGACCCTTCTTCCAGGTCGGCGAAAGTTCCCCGGCCACCAGCATGTCGTTCAGGTGAGCCTCCATGAGCTTGATCACCTCGCCGTAGGTCTCGAACATGACTTCGCTCCAGCCGCGCCAGCGGGCCTTCTGCGCGGCGGTGGCCTCGTGCCTGCCACGCTTGGCCTTCCACTGCTCGGCGGCAGGCGGCAACGGCGCGCTCATCAGCAAGCCGATATCGGGCAGCCCATCGGGGACGTTGCCGTGCCGCTTGTCGGAATTGACCGTTTCCTCGCCGGTCATGTCGAACTTCCCGGCGTCCTCGGTGATCTCGTAACGGTCCACTTCGGTTTCATCGGGATCGAAGTTCATTTGCCGCCGGCCCGGAGAGTCGTTGCGGCGGGCAAGCGTGTCCCCAGTGTCATCCGGCCGCCAGGCAATGTTGTCGTCGCGCTTGAGATCCTCCTGCCGCTTCCGGCTCATTCGCAGGTGGGTACCCATGATCCCCGGCAGGAAGATGACCGGAATCACCTTGTCAGGCGGCACCAGCAGGCTGACGCGGCGCGTGTCGGTCGAAGGCGTCAGCGCAATGGTGGCGCCGGCATGTCCGCCGATCTCTTCGCCGGTTTGCAGATGGATGCGATCAGTGCCCACTTGCGGACTCCAGAATCTGAATCATGATGTTTTCAGCGCCCTGGCTTTGCTGGAGTCTGGTCAGCCCATCGGGACCGGTGAAGCCCTCGATCACGCTGCCGTCGGATTGCGTCAGGCGGAATTTCCGGTTCCTGGCGGGCGAGCCGTCGGGCAGATGCAAGTACACCTGCTGATCGAAATCGCTCTGCGGCAGCGCCAGGGCGCTGGGGTTCATGCCATCCGGGCCATCGACACTCAGATCGGACGCGTGAATCTGTTTCACCCCGCTCATGCCCTCGACGATCTGCGAAGGGGTCAAGCGCATATAGGTCTGCCCGACCTTCAACAAAATGCCCTGGTCGGCTTCGAAAACGATGTCGCCAAGCGCGCGCAAATGAATGTGGCGTTTGGCGGTGCCCTTGATGTCGCCGTCCTGCGCTTCGAGTGCAATGTGGTCCGTGGCGGCCACCAGCCGTATGCCCAGGCTGTGCGCGAACAGCGCAATCCGTCGCGCCGCGCTGGCAAAGATGCCGCCGCTGCTGACGATGGATGCGTGCTTGCCAGTCGTGACAGCCAGATGCTCGCCGCTGTGCAATTGGGTGGATTTGGCGGTCGTCGCGGCCAATCCTGCTGCAGAGGCCAGGACGAGATGAGGCGCGGTCAACTCGCCATTGACCTCGCCCGAACCGCGGATTTCTTCATCTTGGGCCTTGAGCGCCTTGGCGACGTCCTGCTGCTCGTCGTCCTGCGCGTGATGGTGCTGCGCGAGCTGGCCCATGATGTCGTGGGCATGCTGGGCCTGCTGCAGCCGCTCAACCGTCTCGTCCATGTCCTTGTGGTGCGCCCTGGCATCGGGCCGGGCCTCGGTGCTGATCAGCAGGCCGTCGCCGCCGCGCACGGCACCGTGCCCATCGGTGCGCAATTCGAAGCCGTTGCCCCGATGATCCTGGCGACCCCGGTTGTCCTCGATGCGGCTCAGGTAGCCCAGGCTCAGTTGCGAGCGCTGGTAGTCCGAGGACAGCTGGGACTGGATTTGTCCCTTGGTATCGTCGAATACCAGATGACCGCTGCTGGAGCCGTCATGCTCACGGCTGCGGATGCCGGTCAGCGCATGCTGATGCGGCAGCTGCCACGGCGGCATGTTGAGGCTGTTCGGCACCGCGCCCATCACAATGGGCTTGTCCGGGTCGCCGCCGTCCAGGAACATCACCAGCACTTCGCTGCCGATACGCGGGATGCTGACCTGGCCGTACTGCGAGCCCGCCCATGGCGTCGCCACGCGTACCCAGCAGGACATCTTGTTGAAGCGGTCCCACGGAAACTGCACGCGCACGCGCCCGAAGCGGTCGGGCCATACGGTATGGCCTTCGGGGCCAACTACCGTCGCGCTTTGCGGACCAGTGACCACCGGCCACGGGATGCTCAGTGCCGGGCGGAAGACCTCATGGGTGGGGTGACACTCGAATTCCACCCGGCAGTGCCACCGCTGGCCTTCACCAGAGGCTTCGGCCACGTCTTCCAGACTAAGGCTGGCGTTGAGCACCACATACTCGCGGTTGGCCGCCTGCTGGGGGTGTCCGTTGACGTGCATGGTGCAGCCAGGCACCACGGCACGCAGGTTGCCGGTGCCAAAGCAGCGCAGGCCGCGCGAACGGATTTCCTCCATGCGGAGGCGCGCGATCATGTCGCCTTCGTCCCATGGGCGGTTGTCCGTGGCAGGCTGGGCGTGCTCGCTGGGGAAGTCGTACACCTCCTGATGCAGCGCGCCAGTGTTCAGTCCTGTGTCTCGCGGGTCCGAACTGCTGGCGGTCAGGTTGCCACGCGGCTGGGTAAAGCTGTAGGCATTGGTCGTGTACTTGCCTGCGACCACGGCATCGACGACCGAGAAGGCATCGAGGTGTTCCTGGTCGACCCTGACGCCGGGCGGATGGATTTCCAGCACCTGGTACGCCTCGCTCGGCATGTTGAAGTAACCGCCGAGGTGATCGGCCAGAACCAGGCGGTGCTTGCCGTCAGAATGTTCGAAGAACCACGATATGCCCCAGTGCTGCATGAGGCGGGCGATGAAGGTGTAATCGCTCTCGTCGCACTGGGTGCGGTAGACCCGCCTGGGGTATTTCGCCACGTCGAGCCTGCGCTCGACCGGAAAGGAGTACGCAGACAGGACCTCTTCGATGATTTCGATATCGGTGCGGTTCTCGAAGACGCGGCTGTTCCTGTTCTGCGAGGCAATCCACAGCCAGGGACGCAGCGTCAGTCCGTAGACGAAGTGCCGCCCTTCGGCGCGCAGGTAGCGGGCGCGATCGACGATGCCGCTGATCTCGCGAGTGCCTGCGCCAATGCGCCCCGCCAGCCCCGTACCCATGCCGTCGAGTTCGATATGCACGGTCAGCTCGCGCCCGTTCATCTCGCGCAGGTCGAAGTTGCCTTCCGGGCCGTGGAAGTTGTAGGCCTTGTCCGGCGTTTTCAGTTCGATGTCGTATTCGAACAGGCCGCAGACGCCCTCGCTGCCCGCCAGGCGCACGAAGGTAAAGGGGGATTGCCCGAGAATTTCCGGCAAGGCGGGGCCGGAGACCGTGACGGTGCGGGCGGGAAAAGGCAGGTTGTCGCGGATACCCATGCGAGCGGCCTCCTGAGAGAGGATTACCGCAAGGCACCCGTGTTACGCGCGAAGCACCATCTGCGGAGCGCAGGCGATGTTATCCGCAAAACGGACGTTACACGTTCCAAAGATTGCAACGCTAATCGAAAGGCCAGCCAATTAGGACGATTCCTAGCGCCAACGCAGCATTTTCTGCACGTCAAGGCGGGCATGGAATCGCAGCCGCCGCACCGGGCGGCTACCTTGGGCGTGAAGTTCGGCACGCTGGGCTAACCAGCGGCCGTGCGCGGGATAGTGGACGGGGCGGGCGGATGGGGAATACGACCTGATCCCCGAACAAGACAGGCCTAGCGCCCCCCGCCAGTGATGTAATGCTCCAGCTGCTCGATGATGAACTGCTGCTCGGAAATGATGTCCTTGACCAGGTCGCCGATCGACAGCATGCCGATCAGCTCGTCGCCTTCCATCACCGGCAGGTGGCGCAGCCGGTGCCGGGTCATCAGCGCCATGCATTCGTCGGTGGTCTGGTTGGCGCTGACGTAGATCACCGCGGTGGTCATGATGTCGCGCACCAGCGTCTCGCGCGAGGTGCGCTGCATCAGGATCACCTTGCGCGCATAGTCGCGCTCGCTGAGGATGCCCTTGATCTCGCCATGCTCGATGACCAGCAGCGCACCGATGCCTTTCTCGGCCATCAGCTGCAGCGCGGCGTAGACGGACGCCGTGGGCGGAATGCTGTAGATGGCCTGACTCGGCTTGGACTCCAGAACCTGGCGTGCGGTTTTCATCACCAACTCCTTTTCCGTCGACAATGCAGATACGGCTGGCGGTGCCGGCTTCGGCGCCAATGCAATCAGAGTAGCAAAGTAACGGCGCCCCTTACAGGGTGACTTACGCGAATCTTTGTAAGCAAGGGTGTGATGCGCGCATGGCAGGCCCGGGCGTCAGGGTTGCCGCGGCGGCGCGTTGCCGCCCAGCGCGGCCAGGCAAAGCGCCTGCATTTCGGACACCCACGCGTCCTGGTCCGGCCCTTCGTCCTGCAGCAGCACCCGGTAGCGGCGCGCGCCCCACACCGCCAGCACCAGCGCCTGCACCCGCGCGGCATCCGGCGTGGCGGGCAGGTCGGGGCAAGCCGCCAGCGCCCGGCGCCAGGCCTCGCAGAATTCCTCGAAGACGCGGCGGTGGTGCTTGGCCTCGGCGATGCGCGGCTCCAGCGCGATGATGCCGGCGTCGAAGACAATGCCCATCGCCGCATCGTCGGCGCCGCAGGCAATCGCCACCAGCCGCCGCACCCGCGTGCGCCAGTCGGCATCGGTGCGCTGCGTGACCTCGGCATCGATGCGCGCCACCATGGCCTCCACGGTGTGGCGCACATAGCCCGACACCAGCGCCTCCTTGCCGGGGAAGTACTCGTACAGCGTACCGACCGAGAAACCGGCCTCCAGCGCCACCGCGCGGGTGGTCACGCCGTCCCAGCCGTGGCGGCGCCAGATCCGAACAAAGGCGTCGTAGATGGCGTTGACGGTGAAGTGCGCGCGCTGCTGCGAAGGGCGCTTGAGCGGCTTGCTGCGCGGGGTGGCGGGCCGTTTCAGTCCGCTGGCGGCGGGCGCTTTGTTTCCGAACCCGGCGGCGGCGGGGCGGCGATAGATTCTTGGCATCGGCCTCACGGAAGTCATGGCGCGCCATTGCGCGCCGGACGGCGCGGCCGCGAACCAGGAGAAACCATGGCAGCCACCGAACCCTACCTTGCCGTCACGCGGCTGTTCAGCCGCAAGGATGCCCTAAACGAAAGCCGTCTGGAAGCCGCAGCCGAGCCCGCGCACGCCGCGCCCGGCGAAGTGCTGCTGCGGCTGGACCGCTTCGCGCTGACCACCAACAACATCACCTACGCCGCCTTCGGCGAAGCCATGCAGTACTGGGACTTCTTCCCGACCGGCCAGCCGCAGTGGGGGCACATGCCGGTCTGGGGCTTCGCCGACGTGGTGGCTTCGGCCGTCGACGGCATCGCGCCGGGCGAGCGCTTCTACGGCTACTTTCCCATCGCCAGCCATGTGCGCATGCAGCCCGAGCGCGTCACCGCGCGCGGCTTCTACGATGGCGCCGCGCACCGCGCCCGGCTGACCTCGGCCTACAACCAGTACACCCGCGTGCAGAACGACGCCGCCTACGCACCCGAACTCGAGCACCACCAGATGCTGTACCGGCCGCTGTTCATCACCTCGTTCATGCTGGCCGATTTCCTGGAAGACAACCGCTTCTTCGGCGCGCGCCGGCTGGTGGTGTCCAGCGCGTCGAGCAAGACCGCCTATGGCACGGCCTTCTGCCTGCGCGAGATCAGCGGCATCACGCTGACAGCGCTGACCTCGGCGCGCAACCGCGGCTTTGTCGAAGGCCTGGGCTGCTATCACGACACCGTTTGCTACGAAGAACTGACCTCAGTGCCGGTGAGCGAGCCCACGCTCTATGTCGACTTCTCCGGCGACGAATCGCTGCGCGCGCGCGTGCATGCCCATTTCGGCGACAGCCTGGTGTACGACTGCTTCGTGGGCTCGACCCAGAACACCGGCTTCCTGCGCGACTTGCATTTGCCCGGGCCCAGGCCCGAGTTCTATTTCGCGCCGGTGCAGATCCGCAAGCGCAATGCCGACTGGGGGCCGCAGGAGGTGAACCGGCGCTTCAACGCCGCGCAGCGGCGCTTTATCGACCATGCGCGCGACCCGGGCAATGGCTGGCTGACGCTGGTGGAAGAGAGCGGGTTCGAAGCGGCGCAGGCACGGATCGCGCGGCTGGCGACGGGAAGCGCAGCGCCGCAGGAGGGGTATGTGGTGGTCGTCAGCTAGGCGACGACGGTTCAAACCGCTGCGGCATGCTCCCTCTCCCGCTTGCGGGAGGGGGCTGGTGTGAGGGACGATGCGTCGACGAAGTCAGGGCCGTCGGTATGCCAGCGCCTGCCCTCACCCCCGGCCCCTCTCCCGCTTGCGGGAGAGGGGAGAAAACCAGTGGCGTGATTGACGTCCGCGCTCACTCTGTCAACATCCGCACCTTCACCTTCTTGCCCTTGACCTTGCCGGCGTTGAGCCGCTTCACCGCCTCGCGCCCGATGCTGCGTTCCACCGCGATATAGGTCGACATTTCCAGCACGTTGATCTTGCCGATCTGCTCCTTGGCGAAGCCGGCCTCGCCGGTCAGCGCGCCCAGGATATCGCCGGGGCGGATCTTTTCCTTGCGGCCGCCCAGCATCTGCAGCGTCACCATCGGCGGCAGCAGGCGCTCGGTGCTGGCTGGCGTCAGCTCGGCCAGCGGGTGCCATTCGAACTCGCCGCCGTGGTGCTGCTCCAGGTTGCCCACGCGTCCCATCTCGTCCATGCTGACCAGGCTGAAGGCCCAGCCCTCCTGGTCGGCGCGGCCGGTGCGGCCGATGCGGTGTACGTGGACTTCCGGGTCGGGCGTGATCTCGACATTGATCACCGCCTCGAGCTGGGCGATATCGAGCCCGCGCGCGGCCACGTCGGTGGCCACCAGCACCGAGCAGCTGCGGTTGGCAAACTGCACCAGCACCTGGTCGCGCTCGCGCTGCTCCAGTTCGCCATGCAGCGCCAGCGCCTGGTAACCCTGCGCGCGCAGCAGTTCCACCAGCTCGCGGCAGCGCGCCTTGGTATTGCAGAAGGCCAGCGTGCTGGCCGGGCGGAAGTGGTCCAGCAGCCGCCCCACCGCGTTCAGGCGCTCGCTTTCCTCTACTTCGTAGAAGCGCTGCCGGATGGTGCTGTTGTCGTGCGTCGCCTCCAGCTTCAGCGACTGCGGATTGCGCAGGAAGCGGTGGCTGAGCTTGTCGATGCCGGGCGGGTAGGTCGCCGAAAACAGCAGCGTCTGGCGGTCCTTCGGGCAACGGCTGGCGACATAGGCGATATCGTCGAAGAAACCCATGTCGAGCATGCGGTCGGCCTCGTCCAGCACCAGCGTGTTGATGCCTGACAGATCCAGGCTGCCGCGGTCGATGTGGTCCAGGATGCGCCCGGGGGTGCCGACCACGATATGCGCGCCGTGGATCAGGCTGTCGACCTGCGGGCGCATCGGCGCGCCGCCGCACAGCGTCAGCACCTTGATGTTTTCTTCGGCGCGCGCCAGGCGGCGGATTTCCTGGGTCACCTGGTCGGCCAGCTCGCGCGTGGGGCACAGCACCATCGCCTGCACGTCGAAGCGGCGCGGATCGAGCCGGTGCAGCAGCGCCAGCCCGAACGCCGCGGTCTTGCCGCTGCCGGTCTTGGCCTGCGCCACCAGGTCCTGGCCGGCCAATGTGATCGGCAGGCTGGCCGCCTGGATCGGCGTCATTTCGTCATAGCCCAGCTGCGCCAGCGTGGCGAGCATGGCGGGCGACAAGGGCAGGGTGGAGAAAGCAGTGCCGGCTTGCGGCGGGGCGGGGGTCGAGTTCATGCGCGATTATAGCGATGCGGGGACGGTCGGCGGTCACGCCTCGGCCGGTGTCCAGCCCAGGCGCTCCAGCAGCGCCTGCGCCGCGGCGGGCGCGCGTTCCTTGGCCCCGTTGATGAAGAAGACAAAGACCTCGCGCTTGCGCGCGGCGGGCTTGCGATCTTCCACCGCGGGCAGGTCGCCGGGCACGCTGCCGGCGGCCCAGGTGCGCGCCCGCTCGGCCCACGCATCGAGCGCCCTGGGCGCGTAGCCGGTCTTCAGCTTGTCGCTGCTGGCCATCAGCCGGGCATAGACGAAGTCGCCGGTCAGGTCGGCCATCGACGGAAACTTGGGCGAATCGGTAAAGACGGTCGCGGCCTTGTACTTGCGCGCGAGCTTCAGGTAGTCCGGCGACTGGAAGCTGTCGTGGCGCACCTCCAGCACGTGGCGCAGTGTCACGCCCTCCACCGATTGCGGCAGCAATTGCAGGAAGGCCTCGAAGTCTTCCGCATCGAACTGCTTGGTCGGCGCGAACTGCCATACCACCGGCCCGAGCTTGCGGCCCAGCTCGGCAATGCCGCTGTCGACAAAGCGCGCGATCGACTCGCCGGACTCGGCCAGCACGCGCCGGTTGGTGGCAAAGCGCGAGGCCTTCACCGCAAAGACAAAGTCGTCGGGCGTTTCGTCGCGCCACTTGGCGAACGAGCTGCGCTTCTGCGTGCCGTGATAGGTGCTGTTGATCTCGATCGCGCTGAGGTGCCGGCTGGCGTAGGCCAGTTCGCGCGACTGCGGCAGTTTGGCGGGATAGAAGTTGTCGCGCCACGGCGCGTAATTCCAGCCGCCGATACCGACGCGCACCGGCCCTGCCGCGGGCTTGCGCGATGGCGTGGTCGATGGGGCTTTGGACGCGGCCGCAGCGGTTGCGGCAGGTGTGGATGCGGCCTTCGCCGCAGTGCGTGCTGGCATGACGGGGTCTCCCGAGACGCGAGATTCGCAGTCTAGCGGGAAACCGCGCCACGCGGTGGCGACGCGGCCAGGCCGATCGCCCATGAAAAAACCGGAAGAGGGCGATGCCCCCTTCCGGCCCGCTCCCCGATCCCCCGGTTCAGAACGAGAAATTGAGCAGCGCGTCCGCGATACTGACATCCGCGGGCTGCGTCTGCACGGCACCGCTGGCGCTGGTGGCCTGGATGCTGTACTTGCCTGCCGCTGCGCCGTCCGGCGACAACGGGATCGGCAGCGCGGCCTGGTAGGTGCCGATCACCGGCGCGGCCACGGGCAGCGCGGGTTCGGTCGCAAACAGGCTGTAGGCGCCGGTATCGCTGGCCGCCGCGGTCGCGGCGATTTCAAAGGTGCCGCCGCTGACCAGTTGCAGCGCACGCAGCGTGGCTTCGGCCGACGCCGGCGCCACCGCGCCCGAGACACGGCGATAGGTCGATGCCGGCAGCGTCATCGGCGCCGCGGCGGTCGAGATCGCTGTGGGCGTGCCCACCACCACCGGCACGCCGCGCACGATGCCCGCGGCCCTGGCGTTGGCCGCGCCCGGCACCACCACCACGTCGACCGGGCCGGCGGTGCTGCTTTGCTCGATCGGCGACAGGCGGAAGCTGCCGTTGGCATCCGCCACGGTCGACTTCACCACCACGCCATTGCGCTCGGCATAGACGCGCGCCCCCGGGGCCGCGGCCACCACGCCGGTCACTTCGCCGCTGACGGTCATCGGGATCGCGGTCACCACCGGCTTCAGGCCAAAGGTGCCATTGCCGCGCGTCACCACCGACTTGCATGCGTCGAAATCCAGCACCAGGTCGGTCAGCGTGCCGCGCGCCACCGAAAACGACCGATTGATCTTGATGCCCGACTGCACCGCGCTGGGTGTATCGAGCGGCTGCTCGGCGCCGCCGATGGGTACCACGGAATTCGCCAGCGCGGAGGCGCCGCCACCGCGGTTGGCATCCAGCACCAGCCGCACCTGCTGGTAGTTGCCGGCCGGCAGCGCGGTCTGGCCCAGCACCGTCATCACGCCGTTGGTCAGCGACAGCAGGTCGATCTTGCGTGCGGGCACGACATCGATATCGACCCAGCCGCCGGCGGTGGTCTCTGCGCTGGCGCTGCTGTGCACACGTACCTTGTTCACGGTCACGAAGACGTTGCTGAAACCGCAGGCCGGCGCGTCGGTCATCGACACCTGCAGCGTGCCGCGCCCGGCATCGCCATCATCGCCGCCGCCTCCGCCGCAGGCGGCCAGCGCGAGGGCGCCGCTCAGCGCGAGCAGGCGCAACGGTGCAGAAGCATGGGAAAGGACTGACACGATGGGTCTCCGCTTATTGTTCATGGGTTGATCGCAGCATATGTGGCGGTTCGCATAACCGGTGTAAATCTTTGTAATACGTTGTGAAAAAGTCCGGGCCATTGTCTGCTTGACTGATCAGGATGTCTTGAGCGATCGCAACGATTCTCGCGGCATTGTTTCGTCAACACCGTGATCGCAAGCGATTGCATCACATTTCTCAAGTCGGCCCGGCGCGCTCCGTATACAGCGGGGTGGAAATCCCACGCTGCAGGTTCCTGCAAACGCCCCCAACGATTCCTTACGAAGGATCTCCCTTGATGTTCACTACCATCCGCGCGCGGATCGTGGCCTTATGCGTGGCCATCGTCGTCGCCGCGCTCGCCATCAACACGGCACTGAACCAGTTCGTTGCCAACCGCTATAACGAAGACGCCATCGACAGCAGCCTCGCCGCGGTGCAGAGCGGGCACGCCAGCGCCATCGTCGACTGGGTGGCGTCGCACAGCCAGATGATCCAGTCGCTGCAGGAAGCCGTGCTGCAGCCCGAACCCGATGCTGCGCTCAGGCAGATCGCGCAGGCCGGCGGCTTTACCAACGTCTACGTCGGCTATGCCGACAAGACCGCGAAGTTTTCCAACCCGCAGGGCATCCCGCCCGGCTACGACCCCACCGGCCGCCCGTGGTACCAGCAGGCCGCCGCGGCCGGCAAACCCGTGGTCACGCCGCCTTACGTCGATGCCGGCACCGGCAAGCTGGTGGTGGCATTCGCCGCGCCGGTGGTGCGCGACGGCGCCGTGCAAGCGGTGGTGTCCGGCGATGTCGCCATGGACAGCGTGATCGCCAACGTCAGGGCAATCCACCCTTCGCCGGCCAGCTTCGGCATGCTGGTCGCCAGCAACGGCAACATCGTCGCCCACACCGACGACAAGCTCACGCTCAAGCCGGTGACGGAGCTCGTGCCCGCGCTCGGCGCCGACAAGCTGGCCACGCTGGCCGGCGCGAAGGTTCCGCTGGAAGTCGACGTGCAGGGCAGCGCCAAGCTGCTGGGCGCGCGCGCCATCCCCGGCACCGACTGGATGGTCGTCGTCGCGCTGGACAAGGCCGAGGCTACCGCCGGCATGCGGTCGGTGCTGATTGCGTCGGTGATCGCGCTGGTGCTGATTGCAGGCGTGGCCGCCGCGGTGGTATGGGGCGTGGCGACGCTGTCGCTGCGCGGCCTGTCCACCGTGCGCGACGCCATGGACGCGATCGGCTCCGGCGACGGCGACCTGACCCAGCGCCTGCCCGCGCACGGCAACGACGAGGTCGCGCAGATCGCGCGCGCCTTCAAGACCTTCGCCGACAAGCTCTGCACGATCATGCGCCAGATCCGCGACGCCAGCGAATCGGTGCGCGCCGCCGCCGATGAAATCGCCGCGGGCAACACGGACCTGTCGCGCCGCACCGAGTCCGCCGCCGCCAGCCTGCAGCAGACCGCCGCGTCGATGGAACAGATCACCGCCACCGTCGGCCAGTCGGCCAACTCGGCGCAGCACGCCAACGACTCCGTCGCCGCCGCCTCGCGCGTCGCCGCCGACGGCGGCGTGGTGATCGGCGAAGTGATCGGCACCATGGGCCAGATCGAAACCGCGTCGGTCAAGGTCTCCGACATCATCGGCGTGATCGAGGGCATTGCCTTCCAGACCAACATCCTGGCGCTGAACGCCGCCGTCGAAGCCGCGCGCGCCGGCGACCAGGGCCGGGGCTTCGCGGTGGTGGCCGGTGAAGTGCGCGCGCTGGCCCAGCGCAGCGCCCAGGCCGCGCGCGAGATCAAGACCCTGATCGAGACCACCGTGGGCAGCGTCGAGTCGGGCTCCGAGCAGGTCCGCCGCGCCGGCGACACCATGGGCGAGATCGTCAGCAACGTCTCCAAGGTGACCGGCATTATCAACGAGATCACTCACGCAGCGATGGAACAGACCCGCGGCATTCAAGAGGTGAATATGGCGGTCAGCCAGCTCGACCAGATGGTGCAGCAGAACGCGGCGCTGGTGGAGCAGTCAACCGCGGCGGCGGCGGCGCTGCAGACGCAGGCCGGCAGCCTGGCGGGGGCGGTGGGGCAGTTCAGGCTGGGCTGAGATCCCCGGCAGTCATCGCGCCCTGGCCGGCGGCACGGGCGCGCGCTCGCGCCGCCCGCCGATCGCCCCGGTACTCGCCGCCTGGACGATGCGCCGGAAAGTCGGGCATTCCATATGGCTGGGCGCCGGGCACACCGCCGCATGCCGCAATCCGTCGCGCATCGCTGTCAGCTTGCGGATGGTCCGGTCCAGCTCGTCCGCCTTGGCGGCCAGCATCTGGCGGTCGATGCGCGGCTGGCCCTGCGGCGAGAACATCGCCGCAATATCATCCAGCGAGAAGCCGGCGGCCCGCCCCAGCGCGATCAGCGCCAGCCGCTCCAGCACGCCGGCGTCGTACACCCGCCGCATGCCGCGCCTGCCGATCGGCACGATCAGCCCCTTTTCCTCGTAGTACCGCAGCGTCGAGGCCGGCACGCCGGCCTGCCGGGCCACTTCCGCAATCTCCAGGCTTTGCACGCTTGACCTCAAGTCGACTTGAACTGGCACAGTGTAGCTTCCAGCCAGGCAAAGGGGATACGACCATGAGTGAACAACGGCAAATCAGCGGCAACGGCGGCGAGCAAGCGGCACTGTGGAACGGCGCATCGGGCCAGGCGTGGGTCGAGCATCAAGGCGTGCTGGACGACATGTTCCGGCCGCTGGAAGCACAGCTGGTCGAAGCCGCCGGCCGCGCCGCGGCGCAACGCATCCTCGACGTCGGCTGCGGCACCGGCAGCACCACGCTGGCATTGGCGCGGCACGTGGGTGCGGAAGGCCACTGCACCGGCATCGATATTTCCGAGCCGATGCTAGCGGCCGCGCGCTCTCGCGCCCAACGCGATGGCATCGACGCGACCTTCATCCACGCCGACGCGCAGGAGCACGCCTTCGCCCCGGCCAGCTTCGACATGATCGTGTCGCGCCTGGGCGTGATGTTCTTCAGCGACCCGGCACGCGCCTTCGCCAACCTGCGCTGGGCCGCGACGTCAGATGCCACGCTGCACTGCATCGCCTGGCGCAGCGCCGCCGAGAACCCCTTCATGACCACCGCCGAACGCGCCGCAGCGCCGCTGCTGCCCAACCTGCCGCCGCGGCAGCCGGGCGCGCCCGGGCAGTTTGCCTTCGGCGAGCGCGAGCGCGTGCTGGCGATCCTGCAGGCGAGCGGCTGGGGCGATATCGACGTCCGTCCGGCCGACGTGACTTGCGCGCTGCCGGAGCGGGCCCTGGCTGGCTACCTGTCCCGGCTCGGCCCGGTCGGGCTGGCGCTGCAAGGCGCCGACGCCACCACGCGCGAACGCGTCGCCGCAACCGTGCGCGCCGCGTTCGAGCCCTACGTGCAGGGCGACACCGTGCGCTACACCGCGGCATGCTGGACCATCACCGCCCGCGCGACCGCCGCCGCTTCGCCCAGTGGCCAGGACGCGAACCATGCCTGATCACGCCATCGCGATGCTGTTCCATGCCACCGTGATCGGCACCGGCGCCACGCTGACCATCGATGCCTGGACCATCCTGCGCAAACGGCTGCTCGGCGTACCCGCGCTGAACTATGGCCTGGTCGACCGCTGGCTGGCCTGGCTGCCACGCGGACGTTTCCGCCATCAGCCCATCGCCGCCACGCCACCGGTGCGCGGCGAGCAGGCCATCGGCTGGATCGCGCATTACCTGACCGGCATCGCGTTCGCGGGAATCTTGCTGGCGTTATGGGGGCTCGATTGGGCGCGCCATCCGACGCTGGCACCGGCATTGATCGTCGGCATCGGCAGCGTCGCCGCGCCCTTCCTGCTGATGCAGCCCGCGATGGGCGCGGGTATCGCTGCCAGCCGCACGCCGCGGCCGAATCTGGCGCGGATGCATAGCGTGGTGACGCATGCGGTGTTTGGGGTGGGGTTGTATGCGGCGGGTTGGGTGGCGCGGCTGATCGCCTATCCGGGTTGATCCTTGGCGTGAGCGCATCCGCCTGCGCAACTCACTCCGGCACCGGATACTTCCTCGCATTGATTTCCATCTTCGCCCGCACCGCGGCGTCGAGGTCCACGCCGAGTGCCGTCACCAACTGGGTCAGATAGATGGTGATGTCCGCCAGCTCCTGCTCAACGTGCTCGCGCTTGGGCGTGGACATGATGGCGCGCGATTCGTCCTCGGTCTGCCACTGGAAGATTTCGACCAGTTCGGAGACCTCGACGCTGAGCGCCATCGCCAGGTTCTTGGGGCTGTGGTACTTGCCCCAGTGGCGGGCTTCGCCGAAGTCGTAGGCGGCTTGCTGGAGGTTCTTGATATCGATCAGGGGCATGATGGTGTGGCCATATCGTTTCACTACGCGCTAATCTTGCGGGGGGCAAGACACAGATTTAAGCACGGCGCGTCCGCCCTCGAAACAAGCCACCCAAGGCTTACCCTTTGTTTGCACAGCTACCGCCCTTGCCAATGCCTGCCCAAGCCGTGGGAGGGCTGTTGGCAGCAGCGACCACCCGCTATAGTATTGCCCTGCATTTTTGTCGAATCTCAACAGAATTAACAATGCGTGGCGAAACCTTGCTGGCGTGATGCCGGTGCAGCGGTTCGCCAGGACGGGCGGAAGGGTCTGCGTGATCGAACAAATCGTCATCGCCGGTTTTGGCTGCATCGGCCAGGCCGTGCTGCCGCTGCTGGAGCGAACCTGGCCGCAGGCAGCGATTACCGTGGTGGACCGCGTGCTGGACCACACGCGCCAGGAGCTGGTCGCCCGCCACAAGCTGCACGCCATCCATGCCACCATCACCGAGGCCAATTACGAATCCATGCTGGCCCCGCTGCTGCGGCCCGGCACCTTCCTGCTGAACCTGGCGCCATCGGTCTGCAGCCGCGACCTGATCGCACTGGCGCAGGCGCGCGGCGCGTTCTATGTCGATGCTGGCATCGAGCCCTGGGACTATGCCGCCGATCCGCAGGCGTCGCACCTGAGCAACTACGCGCTGCGCCATGACATGCTGGCCTTCGCGCGCGGCCGCGAGACGCTGCCGACCGCGCTGGTCGCGCATGGCGCTAATCCCGGCTTGGTATCGGTGCTGGTCAAGGCCGCGCTGATGGCACTGGCCGGCAAGGCGGGCTTGAACCATCCTGAGCCGCGGGATCGCGCCGGATGGGCCGCGCTGGCGCGCGCGCTGGATGTGCGCGTGATCCAGGTTGCCGAGTACGACAGCCAGCAGGCCCCGGGCTATCCGCGCGACGGCGAGTTCGCCAACACGTGGTCGGCCGAGGGCTTTATCACCGAATGCCTGCAGGACGCCGAACTCGGCTGGGGCAGCCATGAGCCGGCGCTGCCGCGCGATGGCTATCGTCACGGCTACGGCAGCGGCGCGGCCATCGCACTGGACCGGCCGGGGCATCGCACGCGCGTGCGGTCGTGGTCGCCGGTGCACGGCCCGTTCGACGCCTGCCTGATCACCCACAACGAATCGATCTCGATCGCCGAGTACCTGACCGACACCCGCGCCGGCCAGCCGCTGTATCGCCCCACCGTCTACTACGCCTATCGCCCGACCGCCGCCACGCAGGCCTCGATGCAATGGCTGGACGACCGCGCCGCCCCGCGCGTGCGCGGCGAACGCATCCTGCGCGACGAGATCCAGTGCGGCGAAGACGAACTCGGCGTGCTGCTGATGAGCCGCCGGCACGGCGCGGTCTGGCATGGATCGCGGCTGTCGGTGCAGCGCGCGCGTTCGCTGGCACCGTACAACACCGCCACCAGCCTGCAGGTGGCATCGAGCCTGGTTGCCGGCATGCGCTGGATGCTGGCCAATCCTGCGCGCGGCGTGGTGGAATCCGATGCGCTCGACTTCGGTCCCGTGCTGGCCGATGCCGCGCACTGGTGGGCACCGCTCATCGTCGAGTTCACCGACTGGCTGCCGCGGCCCGGCGCCACCTCGCTCGCCTTCACCGACTTCCTGCTGGACCACGCCACGGTCCGGCCCGAACCCGCTCTCCTGACCCTTGCCTGCTGATGCAACGCATCCCGCAAACCCCGCGCCGCAACTGGCCGCGCGAACTCGAGAAGGTGGGCTTCCACTTCCATTCGCTGGACGAGTTCAACGTTCCGCGCGAAGTCGATGACCACACCTTCTTCTACTGGCGCGAAGACGCCGCCTACGCCTTCAGCAAGCAAGAGGTGGAAACGCTCTACGCCGCCGCATACGACCTGAACCAGCGCTGCCTGGAAGCCGTGCAGCATGTGATCGACCACGACCTGTTCGCGCGGCTGGCGATCGATGCGGATTTCGCGCAACTGATCCGCGCCTCATGGGACCGCGACGAGCCCACGCTGTTCGGCCGCTTCGACATGACGCTGGACCCGCACGGCGTGCCGAAGCTGTACGAGTTCAACGCCGACACGCCCACCTCGCTGATCGAATCCGCCGTGGCCCAGTGGTACTGGAAAGACGCCGTGCAACCGCATGCCGACCAGTTCAACAGCCTGCACGAAGCACTGGTGGCGCGCTGGCAATGGCTGCGCAAGCACTACCGCAACGCCGGCCTGCTGCACCTCGCCTGCATGTTCGACAGCCAGGAAGACGTCTGCAACACCGAGTACCTGATGGACACCGCGCTGCAGGCCGGCTGGTCGGTCAAGCTGGTCGACCTGCAGGAGATCGGCAGCGACGGCCGCGGCAACTTCTACGATGCCGACAACGTGCCGATGGAAGTCGTGTTCAAGCTCTACCCGTGGGAATGGATGGCCACCTCCGACTACCGCGGCCAGCTCGCACACAGCCCGGTGCGCTGGGTCGAGCCGCCGTGGAAGGCGGTGCTGTCCAACAAGGCCATCCTGCCGATCCTGTGGCAGCTGTTCCCGGGACACCCCAACCTGATCGAAGCCAGCTTCGACCCCGGCCCCTTCGCCGGCCGTCCGCACGCGAAGAAGCCCTTCCTGTCGCGCGAAGGCGAAAGCGTGACGCTGCTCACCCCCGAGGGCGACCACGTCCACAACCCCGGCGAGTACGGCGAGGAAGGCTTCATCTACCAGGCCTACGAACCGGCGCGGCGCTTTGACGGCCGCTACACCACGCTGGGCGTCTGGATCGTCGACGACGTGCCCAGCGGCCTGTGCGTGCGCGAAGAATCCGGACCCATCGCCAAGAACACCAGCTTCTTCGTCCCCCATTACTTCACCCACGCGTAAGACATGGCCAACAAGAAGAAGGGCACCAAGCGCTCCAAATACGGCAGCCCGTACCAGCCCGGCAGGGGCGGCTCCGGCGGCCCGTCGCCGCGCATCGCCGCCTACCAGGCCGGACAGAAAAAGCAGGGCACGTCGCCCGCGCTGTGGATCGTCGGCGCCTGCGCCGTGGTCGCCGGCGTGGCCGTGCTCGGCTCCTGCAGCGACGACGCCGACGACGATCCCGGCGTCACCGTGCGCCGCGCCAGCTACGCCACGCTGGAGGACTGCGAAGCCGACTGGAACACGCCCAACGACTGCGAAAGCGTGCCGATCGACGACCCCAACACCCTCTACAGCTCCAGCCTCAACGCCCCCGCCAGCGAAGCCTCAGGCTCGCGCACCACGCACGGCAGCAGCGCGTACTACGCCCGTTGGTACGGCCCGTACTACACCGCCAGCGGCACGGTCTACCACCCCAACGGCACCCAGACCCAGCGTGACCTGTCATCCGGCCCGCTGCGCCCGATGCAGGTCTACGACCGCAACGGCACGCCCACGCAATCCTTCACCAACGCCACCCCGCGCGCCGCCATGGTCGAAGAAGCCACCGTGCGGCGCAGCTCGCTCAGCGGCGGACGCTCCATGGGCCTGACCATGCGCACCGCAGCCGTATCGCGCGCACCGGTGGTATCGCGCGGCGGCTTCACCAGCCGCTTCGGCAGCTCCGGGCGCTCCGGCGGCGGCTGAGCGCCGCCTGCCGGCCGCCATATCGTCCTGACAACCCTGAACACTGACAACGAGTCCATCCAATGGTCAACACCATGCACCCGGCGCTTGCCTACCTGATCTATATCGTCACCAGCTTTGCCATGCTGGGATTGTTCCTGCTGGTCTATACGCGGGTCACGCCGCATCGGGAATTCACACTGATTCGCCAGGGGAACGTCGCGGCGGCGTTGTCGCTGGGCGGGGCGGTGCTGGGGTTCTCGCTGACGCTGTCGTCGAGCATTCAGCATAACGCTACGTTTGCGATGTTCTTGCTGTGGGCGTTTGGGGCGTTTGCGGTGCAGGTTTTGGCCTACCTGGTGGCGGCGCGGGCGCTGGGGGGTGTGGGTGAGGCGATTGCCAGGGATAACCGGGGGGTGGGGGCGGTGATGGGGGTGATTTCGTTGTCGGTGGGGGTGGTGAATGCGGCTTGTTTGACGTGACATGGGGGGAACCTCCCGCCGGGCGGGGACTGCACCGCCCCGCATCTCAACCCTAGTGAGAGATCACCCCCGGCCGCATCGGCATTACTTCGCCGGCGTCTTGATCAAGTCGCCGGTATAACTCAGCGAAGGAAGTTCTGCCTGCGCCTTCTCCGGCGTTTCCAATTCCAGCACGACGCGGCCCATCATCAACCCCATCGACGGTGAACTGCGCACGTATTTGGTTTCACCAGCGTCCAGGGCGAAGCTCAGCGTCTTTTCGGTTTCAGTCGCGGCCGAAGCCACATACTTGCCTGCCGGACGGTCCACGAAGAAGAAGCCGCCGGGCTTGGATTCTCCGACAACCTGATTGTTAAGACGCAAATCCGGCTGCACCGCGGCGCCGAACATCGACGCCGAACGCAGGAAGTAGACCCGACCGTCGCCGGGCTTCAGCGTCGGGATCGATGCCGCCATGTCGGCGTGTTTCACACCCGAAGCACATCCAGCCAGCAGCGATGACGCCGCCAGCCCGGCTAACAGCATGCGAGCAACCCGTTTCATTCCGATTCTCCCAAGTTCAAAGGTACTGCTGTGGATAGAGGGGAATAGTTCTGTTCCCCGGGTAAATAGAAACCCACCAGGGTCTGGTTATGGATGACCAGGTAGGCCTCGTGTACCTGGCGGCCCTCGATCGTGAAGACGTTGCCGACGGGCCTGTAGACATCGCCTTGTGGAACGCGACCCACTTTCGACCAGACTGACTTGTCAGGCAGCGTACGGGAATAGCCTGTGTCAAGTTTGATGGTGGAGGGTGCCAGGATCTGGATGCGTCGAATGGCTGTGTTGGGTTGCGTGGCCTCGATGGCCGATGGGGTTGTCGCGACCATCGGGGCACAGGCGGCAAGCGCCAGGCAGCCTGCTGCGGCAAGTGCCTTGCAAAAGGGATAGAGTGGTAATGATGTTCTCATTCAGGTAGCCGTTTGAATCTATATTTTGAGAAGTGCTTGGCCGTACCGGTTGGGATGCCGCCGAGTCGTAGGCTCATGTGAACCTGCATTGAAGCTTCCGAAATTAGATTTCCTTGGTCATCCAGGTACAGCATCGCCATCGAATCCGTGGTATTTGGTCCGAATTCAGATCTGCCGCCTTTGCTAGCTCCTCCCCATATGATCTTTCCATGGGAACCAGTACATACGAATCTGCCTTTGTCTTCAAACAAGAGGGCGCGTGATGCGCTTTTACCATTCTCATAGTTCACGCTGACTTGGAATGACCGCTCGGCGATCCACGTCACTTCCCCGTATTTTGGATACGAGGTATCGCCTGCATCAGATCTTGCTGCGCTCATAAATTTCATCGCCTCTGCGCTACTGGCAAATGGAAAGACATAGTCAATGCGCATAGTCTTCGCCCATCCTTGAGCCGTAGCGTCCCCATCCAATAGCTCGCCTCTGCCCTCATATCGGCCACTCAGGTCGGGGCAAGCAACGCTAGCGTATTCGGCCGGATCAATATTGTTATCGCCGGCGCCTGGGTAGTTCGGCGGTGAATGAAGGCACCCCGAACAGCCCAAGGCCATCACCGCAACTATTTTCCATCCTTTCATTTTCGATCCTTCGATTGCTGGGTCTGGTTGCGGAAGACGGACCAATCGATCCCGTACTGGTTGAGTAAGGTCACGCCTGCAAACGGAGCCGCTAGTGGAATGTCGATATCGGTCTGGATCTCGAACATCATCCGTTGGAAGGCGGTCATTCCTTCCTTTCCGTCATAGATTCCCTTGAATCGCCGCGAGGACTCAATCTGATCCTGCCGCATCACATTAGCCGTCCAGGCAACCGCGGCCGTCGCAGATCCGGTCATCGCTCCGGACTTGCAGTCGCCCCCCTGCATCGCTGCCGTGCCGCATCCAGCAAACCCGGAAGCGAGTAGTCGGTCGACACCGTAGTTGCCTCCAAAGTACCCCGCAAGGCCACCGGTTACGGCGCCTGCCAAGCCTGCCGTCGCCACTCGATCGAACTTGATCCTGCCAGTCGTGCCAAGCTGAATCGCAGCACTTGAAGCAATGCTCCCTAAAGCCCCGGCAATAGCCAGGTTTGCTATGCCACCTGCAGCAAATGCGGAACTCGCCAAAATCCCACCAGCGGCTGTCGCTTCTGCCATGGATCCTGTAGCGATCAACGTAGCCATCCCGGCCTCAGCCGAGCAGGCAGCCGACCCTGTCGTCCTGAGTGGGAGTACGTTCCCGCGGGATATGAATGTCGCCCAGATCCCTGCGCCGCGGCGGCGGCCACAGAATAAAGCTTGCAAGTGTCCGATCGGACAGCGCTTCCGCGCCAGCACAAAACGGATCGGCGGTTGAATAATCGTTCCCGCCTGGCAGGGCATAGGCAATGCAAGACCGTTCGCCATGCTCGACATCGGCCTTGTAGCCGTCCGCTGTCAGGAACAGCACCCTGTTGCGCTCGGGTTCGGCATATCTCGCTTCGCGCGACACCACGGCATACGCGACACCGGCCGCTGCACAGAAGGCATGCTCGAATTTTTCTTCGATGCGCTTATTGGGCCCGGCTTCAGCGCGCTGCACAGCGGTCAAGTAGGAACCGGCGTCTATGCGGTAGATGCCTGGGGTCAACGCGGCGCCACGAGCGTGTCCGGCAATAGCGGCGCCGAGCATCAGCAGCGCAAGAATCAATGTCTTCATGGCGAAGGCTCGGAAAGTGAGTGCGTTTTCCACATCGGAGCCGACGTTATATCGACGCACCCATCCGGCCGCAACGCTGCCTGCAGCAGATTCAGCAGCGAAGTGAGGATTTTCCTGAGGCCGCATGCCTCCTCCCAGACGGACAAAGTAACAGCAAAAAAATAACAAATCCATTCTTGATCTGGATAAATGATTTCCGTATCGCGTTGTGGACCTAATGGCGTTCCTTTCCCGGCAATGGATTTCATCCAAATGCTATGGACGCCGCAGCCCTGTTTCGGAACCTGTTTTCCCCGGCCCATCGCCTCTATTCGATGGACGGCACCGGCCCGCTCGATGCGCTGGCAATCGAGGCCTGGATCGGCCGCGAAGCCATCTCAGAACTCTTTGAATGGCGCATCGTCACCGTCAGCGCCAATCCTTCGCTGTCGCTGGATGCGTTCCTCGGCCAGCGCCTGACGCTGTCGACCACGCTGGCCGGCGGCGGCCAGACGGCGCGCTCGGGGCTGGTGCGCCAGGCCGAGAAGCTGGGTGCCGATGGCGGCCTGGCGCGCTATCGCCTGACCGTCGTGCCGTGGCTGTGGCTGACCACCCAGCAGCGGCACAGCCAGGTGTTCCAGCAGCGCACGCTCGACAGCATCATCGACGAGGTGCTGCGCCCCTACGCGCCCTACGCAAGCTGGCGCTATGCGCCGGGCGCGCTGGCGCGGATCGGCATGGCCCGCAAATGGCCGCATATCGCGCAGTACCGCGAGACCGACTATCACTTCGTGTCGCGGCTGCTGGCCGAGGCGGGCCTTGGATACTCCGTGGTGGAAGACCAGGAAGCGCCGCATCGCCACACGGTGCTGATCTTTGCCGACAGTACGCGTCTGGACGAAGATCCTGAGTCCGCGACAACCAGTGGCATCCGCTACCACCGCGCCGATAGCCAGGAGGCCACCGACGCCGTCCAGCAACTGACCTGCGAGACGCGTTCAGCAATCCCCGGCGTCTCCGTCACCGCTTGGGATGCCGAGGCAAAACGCACCGTGCGCGGCCATGCTCCTGCGCGCTTTGGCTCGATGCAAGGCATGCCCGATTCCTACCTGTCGGTGAGCCCTTCGCTGGCCCCTGACGCCGAGGCCGCGCAACGGGTTGCCGAGCAAGTGATGGAGGCCATCGAAGCCCGCGCGCTGCTGTTCACCGGCGCCGCCACGGTACGCACCTTGCGCGCCGGCACGCGGTTCGCTGTCACCGGCTGTCCACACTTGCCGCCGCCGGAAAACGATACCGATGGCTATCCGTTGCTGCTCGATGCCGTCGAGCACTGCGGCTTCAACAACCTGGGTCACGACACGCAAGCAGAGCTCTCGAAGCGCCTGGGCGCACCCGAAGCTGCGCTGACCCTGGACAACGCTCCGGACGCCCCCGAATCGATGGCCGAGATCCAGGGCTTGCTTGGGCCGCCGCCCATGCCAGCGCGCAATGCCACGCCGCCACACCTGGTAACGGCGGCCCGCGAGCACGGCTATGGCGCGCTGCTCCGCGCTTTCGACGCGCGACGGCCGTGGCGCGCGCCCATTCTCGGCGCGGACTGTCCGCGCCTGTACAGCCGCCCGGTGCCACTTGGCGTACACACGGCCATCGTCGTGGGGCCGGATGGCCAGACCAGCGCCGACGGCAACGCCGAGCATCACGTCAGCCGCCAGGGGCATGTGCGGGTACGGTTCCTTTGGCAGCGCGGCGAGCGCGCCGACGACCGCAGCAGCCGCTGGATCCGCGTGGCGCAGCGCCAGGCTGGCGCCGGCATGGGTTGGCAATGGCTGCCGCGCATCGGCCAGGAGGTGCTGGTCAAGTTCAGTGACGACGATATCGACCAGCCCTTCGTGCTGGCTGCCGTGTACAACGGGCAGGGCGAGGCAGGCATCGCGCCGACTCCAGGCGGCCGCGCACTATGCGGCACGACGTTCTCGCAACCCTATGATGCCGAGGGTCTGTATGCGCAGGGCAGCGATACCCACCGCAGCGCACAGGGCAACCTCGCGCAGGGCAACAGCCCACCATGGCACGGCATGAGCCCGGACGCGCAGGGGCACCGCAACGCGGCGGCGCTGACCGGCTTCAAGAGCCAGGAGCATGGCGGCAAAGGCCACAACCAGCTGGTGCTGGACGACAGCGACGCGCAACTGCGCGCGCAGCTGGCCACCACGCAAGCGGCGACGCAGCTGAACCTCGGCCATGTGGTGCACCAGCAGGACAACCGCCGCGGCAGCTTCCGCGGGCAGGGCTTCGAGCTGCGCACCGACGGCTACGCCGCCGTGCGCGGGCGGGCCGGACTGCTGCTGACCACCTACCGCGACGCCGTCACCGGCCGGACCCTGCCGACAGGAGACAACGCGGCCGGCATCGCACTATTGCGGCAGGGCAGCGACCTCGCGCGCACGCTGGGCCAGGCCGCTGCCGTACATCAGGTGCCACCGCTCAGCGTCGCAGCCGACGAGCAGGCGCCGCTGCCCGCACAGGCCAGGGCGGCCGCCGGCATGGTCGACGGTCAGGACCTCGATGCCGCACTGGCCGATGCCGCCGCCGGCAACACTGCCACAACCGCCGGCAAGGTCCCGCACCAGGCAGAGCCCATGGTCCACCTGAGCGGCCGCGCGGGGATTTCCGTAGTCGCGGGCCAGGACCTGCAACTCGCCAACGGCGAGAGCGTAGCGCTGCTCAGCGGACAGGACCACAGCATCGCCGTGGCAGGCCAGGGGCGCGTGCATGCCGGCCAGGCGATCGGCATCGCAGCCGGGCTCTCCGCCGCCGGCGAAGGCAACGTCGGGCTGCAAGTGACCGCCGGGCAGGACGATATCGACCTCCAGGCGCAGCACGACCTGCTGAAGCTGGCGGCCCGCGAAGACCTGGTCATCGTTTCCGCCAACATGAACGTCGATTTTGCGTCGGCCAAACGCATTCGCCTGGCCACTGCGGGCGGTGCCTCGATCACGCTGGAGGGCGGCAACATCACCGTCGAATGCCCGGGGCCGATCACCTACAAGGCCGCGCAGCGCAAATTCGAGGGGCCGGTGAACACGCCCTATCCGTTGCCGGTGTTTCCGCAGCATGCTTGCCTCGACTGCCTGCTGAAGGCGGCCGCCGCCGGCTCGCACCTCGCCGCCGCGTAGAGACTTTTGCCGGAGCTCTTATGTATTACGCAGTCGAGTCGCGCGATCCTGGGATATGGCTGGATGGGCTGCTACAGCGCATCGACGGTACGCCAAGCGTCCACTGGTGTGCCCTGGTCGATGGCGTGTTTGACCATAAGGGCAGGCCCTTCACGGCACTGGCGCAGCGTTATCCACTGTACAGCGATGCCGGCGCGCTCCGCGACCTGGTGCCGGCATCGCCTTACCTGTTGCCGCTTGATGGCATGGCGAGCGTCGAACGGCGCGACTTGCTGGCAGCGCTAGGTACGCACTGCCAAGGGCGACCGATGCTGAGCTTTGTGGCCTCATGGCAATCCGCGGAACGCCTGGCGGCGTTGTGGCAGCCTTGCCTGCAGCCGATCATTGCGGACGATGACACCCCCTATCTGCTGCGCTTTGCCGATACGCGCGTGCTGTCAGCGCTGCCTGCGGTCTTGAGCCAGCAAGGGTGGGACCGGCTGACTGCGCCGCTTGTGCAGTGGCATCTTGTGAACCGCGAAGGCGCGCTCGAGATGCTACCTCTCGCAGAACCAAGGGCCGAACCCGAGGCATATCCGAACGAGCCACTGGTGCTGTCTCAGGACGAGCTGGACCGGATGGTCGACGCGGCCATGCCTGATGCTGTGCTGGACTTGATGTACCGGGAGGCACTTCTTCCCGAGATTGAAAGGGCAGAAGCGTATCGCCTTGTGGCGCGGTCCTGTGGGGTGGCCAGGATGTATCGGATTGAAGCAGCGTTGGATATCGCGCTGCTTGCGCTTTATGCGATGGCTAGGGGAGAGGCGAGTCTGGAGGCGCCGGAGCTTCTGCAATGGCTGGGTAGATCGCGACAATCGGAATCGACGTTTCGGGAATACTTGCTTTCGGGGCTAGGCGATGGAGGTGCGCTGTGATGGCGCTGGGTAAAGAGACAGGCATACGAAATAGGTTCCAGTCGAAAGGTATCCGCCAACGCGAGGCGCATACTTCTATGTCGCGTTCTATTCGAATCATGAAGTTAACAAACAATGATGTTTCCAAGAATGCTTAGACCCCTTTTCCTTGCATTCCTAGCCGCAGCACTGTTCGGTCTGGCCTCGTGCAGCAAAGCTGAAGCGCCGAAGCACGCCGTCAGGGACGACGACACGCTTAGCGGCCAGATCGGCGTGCTCAACTACACCGACGTGCCGATCGGCGTAGTTTATGTGAATGGGCAATGGGCTGGATCGATAGTGCCACACACCGGGGGTGCCAGTTGGACAGGCAGCATTGCCATACCCAAGAAATGGGGCCCCGCCGCGTTCCAAATCTACGTTGCTACAGCATGACCATCACTAGCTCTGCTCCACGTTGCCCTAACGAACCGTTCGAGCTCTCTCAGTCAGAAAGCGAGCAGGCCATGCGAACTATGCCGTGCTTACAACGGGATAAACAATGATGGCTACAAGAATGATCCGATGTCTTTTCCTTGTATTGCTGTCCATAGCACTGCTGGGCATTGCCGCGTGCGGCAAAACTGAAGCGCCAAAGGTCGCCGTCGAGGAAGAGGACGACACACTCGGCGGCCAGATCGGCGTGCTCAACTACACCGACATTCCGATTGGCGTGGTGTACGTCAATGGTCAATGGGCTGGAGGGATGGTGGCGAACGCCGGCGGGACAAAATGGATTGGTGGAATTTCGGTACCCAAACAATGGGACCCCAACTTTAAGGTCACGATCAAGTGGAGCGACGATGAGCTTTTCGAGAAGGACAAAAAGGCGCTCTATACCAAAGAGGTTCCGGTCGAAAAGTATCCGCCCGAAGGGGGGTCTTATTTCTATGTGGCGTTTTACCCGGATCAGGAGGTCAAACTATATTTGACCGACTGGCTTCCGGGCTGGGAAGCGGATCCATATCGTTTGGAAGATCCAACGGACGCCTGCCTCAGACGGAAAGCGTCAAAAGATCGAGAGACCTGTTACGCCAAAAAGTATCGCGAGGAGTACCGGGCACTGCAGGATCTCCCCGAGCAACGCAAATGAGCTTTGTGTCCCCGTTACTGTACCAAGTACAAAATTATGACTGCCGTTCATTTCGCTCCGCACTGTCCCATTACACCGTTTGAACTCGCACCCGACGTAAAGCTCTTCAGGCTCGCAACGCTGAAGGTAACCCTTGGGAGTCCAGCTCCCTGTGAGGAAGAATTGCACTTTGGGTTCTTCTTCGACGGTACGCGCAACAACAGGGACAACGACCGGGCGAGAGAGGCACACAGTAACGTTGCAAGACTCGCCGACCTCTTCGAGGTAAAGAAAAAGCCGGCTGAACTGAAGCAACTTCGCTTCAGTAGCTATGCCGCAGGCGTCGGTACGCCTTTCTACAACGAGGTTGGCGACGTGGGGATCGGCATTCAAGCGGTCGCCGGCGCTGCCGCCGGGTGGGGCGGGGAAGCACGTATCAATTGGGCCCTGCTGCAAATCCATAACCACTTGCATGCTCATTACCACGGCCGAACATTGACTGATCGACCTACAGACCGCGATCTCGTCAGGCAGATGAGCGCGGACATGAACGCGCCAGAGATCCAGATCCCGAAACTCGGCAGCAGTGGCGATATCGAACGTGAATTGAAAGGTAAGTACCGCGCCAAAGGCGAATTCGACCGCGACCTGCGCGCATGCGTCGGCACGCTTGCCTCCCTGACTGCCGTGGCCCGTACCAACTGGCGCGAAGTCAATACCAAGGGCCGTCGTCGCGTACTCAACGAGCGCAAGGCTGCGTTGGCTAAAGCTCTGGGCAACCTGCCCAGAGACCGCAAGCCGATCATCAAGCAAATCCACCTGCACGTCTTCGGTTTCTCACGAGGGGCCGCGCAGGCGAGGGTGTTCTGCAACTGGCTGCGCGATGCCTGCGATGCGAACGGTGAAAAGCTCAGCCTGTGCAGCATCCCCGTACAGATCGACTTCCTGGGGCTGTTCGATACCGTCGCCTCCGCCGGCATCGCGCAGAGCATGATGGAAACCATCGTCTCCGGACATGGCGCCTGGGCGCAGAAGCGCTGGCTGCGCATTCCCGGCCCAGACCTAGTCAAGCGCTGCGTGCATCTGGTATCCAGCCATGAAGTACGCGGCTCCTTCCCTTTGGACAGCGCCCAAGGCAGCAACGTGGATGAATTCGTCTACCCAGGCGTGCACTCCGATCTGGGCGGGGGCTATGAGCCTGGCGAACAGGGCCGCGGCTGCCGCGCAGACGGGACGCCTGACGACAGCACCAAGCTGTCTCAGATTGCGCTGGCGCATATGTTCCGTGAGGCCGTCATCTCAGGGGTCCCGCTGATGAGCCCGGCCGATGCACCAGGCGAACTGCAGGACCAGTTCAAGATCGACCCCGACCTCATCGCCGCCTTCAACGCCTACCGCGATGCCACCGACGCCTCCAGCGTCAGTCCCACCACAACCCCGGACCTGATCCGACACCACTACGGCTACTTCCTACGCTGGCGGCATCTCCAGCTTGGCAAAGTGGCAGCCATGCCCAGCGTCAAACGCGCTCCCGCGAACGACCGCACGGACCTGATTCAGGCGGATGCCGAGCTGGCCGAGGAACTGAAATGGGTCCAACGTTACGTCAACTACGAAAACCCAGTGCCGGACTGGATCAGCGGCCATTACACCGACTGGCTGATAAAAGGCGCGAAATGGATTGCCGAGGCTTTGGCCTCGACCGGGGCTTCTGTGGTCTCCGCCGTCGCCGGTGAAGTCACAAGCCCGGCCGTACATGCGGCGGTCCCCGAAGCGCCCGGAGGACCAATCGCGTGGCTTCCGCCATCGGGAGCCGTGCAAGGCGCCACCGTGTTCTCTCAAGGCAAGAGAGCAATCCGCATCAAGTTCGATAGCTGGAAGGACGTGAAGCAAGCGTGGGAAAACAAGGATGTCTCACCTGCCATCGATGTCCTCTTCTCCCGCTACGCGCACGACTCCCGCGCCTGGTTCAAGCCACTGGGCGACGACGATGACGTCTGGTACCGCAAGCAACAGGACAAACTCGACGCGGTCGCGGCAAAAGCGGCCCGCAAGGAAGCTGCGCCCATAATGATTGGCCCGATGACGGCCAAGATGGGGGCATTGCCGCCTCCGCCATTGAGCGATAAGGAACAGGCGATGCTGGAGACACACGCACGCCTCAAGCGTCAACGCCAAGCCAAGGGCCAGTCGGTCGACGCCGCGCTGAAGGATCCGGCCTACACCAGCCAACTGCCGCAGCAGCCCAGTGGCCGGGAGCTCTGGCCAATGTGGGGCTACCTGCGGTGGCGGACGGTCTATGACGACAAGTACATGGACTACCGCGCCAACTTCCCGCAGCTCGCCGGACTGGACGCCAGCGCATTGAAAAGGCGGATGCAGGAACTGGAACCGCAGCTCAAGCTGGCGCGCTCCCGATCCGAAGCGCTTAACCGGACGCTGAGCGATTCGGCTCGTTACGGGTCGATACCACAGGACCTCTATAACGACCTGGCGGGACAGTTTCGCCTGGTGCAGGCGATAGAGGAAGAAATGGCTGCGATTACGGCGTTTATGGAGGAACGGGCCAACTAGTGCCGCGCTGACTTAGGTGATGACCAGCGATTTCCATGTGCCTCGAGTGATGCGGCTTGCGCGCAGGGCAGGATTCGCAGCGCCCGGACAGGTATCATCGCATCAATCCACCGTCCGTTGCGGCACTCCTTCAATGGTATGCCTCCTTCCATGTCCACCCCTGCAACACTCACTGAGACTCTCACACTCGCCGCAGTTCAGACGCTTGCCGATACCGGGTCGTTCGAGCGCGGCGTGGCCTATTTCCATGATGGTGCCGTGTCCCGCGTTGAGGAACGTGAAGGCGCCGTTCGCGCCAGCGTACGCGGAACGCACCGTTACCGTGTACAGCTGGCCGTCGCTGGCGATGGCGGACTCGCCTATTCGTGCAATTGTCCGGTGGGCGATGAAGGTGTTTTCTGCAAACACGCGGTAGCGGTTGCACTCGCCTGGCTCGAAAACTCGGGAGAAGAGGTGTTCCATGCCGAAGAGACCAGCCGGGAGAAACCACGCAAGAAACGAAAGACCTACGGTGAGGTGATTCGTAAATACGTGGAAACGCTGGACAAGAGTGCGCTTCAGGATCTGCTGCTGGAGGCCGCCGAGCTTGATCGGACGTTACGCGACAAGTTGCTGTTTGCCGCACGTACAGCGCAGTCAGATTTGCCTAGCATGAGAACCGCGGTGCAGCAGGTAACGCGCATCGCCCGGCCGCTGGCCTGGAACGAGGCTGACGAATATGGCAGCAGCCTGTGGTCGCTCGCCGATACCTTGCGCCAGCGGCTTGCCGGACCGCACGCCGCGGACGTCGTCGAACTCACGGAACTGGCCATTGCCGGCGCGGAGAAGAGCCTTGAGCAGATCGACGATTCCGGCGGAGGCGTGATGCCCGGCATCCTGGAACTGGCGGCCGTCCATCTCGACGCATGCGGCCAGACCCGCCCCGACCCTTTGAAGCTTGCGGAGCGGCTGTTCCGCCTGCAGACGCAAGGGCAATGGGATACTTTCTACAATGTCTTGCCGGCTTACGCAGAACCGCTGGGCAAGAGCGGGTTGAGCCGCTATCGCAAACTCGTCAGCGAGGCATGGGAAGCGCTTGCCCCGCTTGCTCCTGGCAAAGACCCTGACCAGTCATTCGAGACGCGTCGACTGCATCTCGAGAACGCCATGCAAGCCCTGGCACAGCATGACGGCGACATCGATGCACTGGTCCGGATTCTCGCCAAGGATCTTTCAAGTCCGTACCGCTTTCTCCAGATCGCAGAAGCTTGCGTGAAACACGGACGTCCGGATGAAGGCCTCGCGTGGGCCGAGCGAGGTCTTCGTGAACCGGCCGGGCATGTCGACCCGCGCCTGCTCGACTTTTGCGTCGACGGATATCTGCGTCGCGGCGATTCCGACGAGGCCGCTATGCTCGCTTGGCGTCGCTTCGAGATGGATCCAACGGCAGACAGGTTTGCTGACCTGATGAAGGTCGCTACGGCCATCGATCGGCATGATGCGATCCGGGAGCGTGCACTGGCCCATCTGTGGACGCTCGTCAAGAATGAGGAGTCGCGCGGAAAATCGAAGCGCCGTGCGTGGGAGACGCCAACGCGCACTGAACTCGTGAAACTCTTCATCTCTGAAAACAAGGCAGATGCGGCGTGGGACGCCTTCCTCGGCGGCCTGGTGGCAACGGAAATCTGGCCGCGGATGGCGGCCTTCCGCGCTAGATCGCATCCGCATGACGCGATCGCCCTCTATCACCGACTGCTGCCGGTCGCTGCCGACCGCGGCACGCGCAACGCGCGCTATGACGAGGCATTTGAAATCGTGCGCGCCATCGGAAGCCTGCGGACAAAGTTGGACGAGCGCGCCGAGTTCGCCAGGGAACTGGAAGAGATCCGCGACACCTATCGCGCAAAGCGCAACTTCATCAAGTTGCTCGACAAGTTGTCCTGAGTGTGGTGTCGCTCTACCAAGTGGTCTATGCCGCTCGATAATCCAGCAACCAACAACCTGAAGAACCCTGCAGTGAAACAAAGCACGCGCTGGCTACGCCTTGCCCTGGCCCTGGTCGGCGCCGTTCTGCTCGGCGATGCCGTCGCACTAATGGGGATGGGGCTGTTCAACTTCGGCATCACGTTGCCGGCGTGCATTGGCATCGCGTTCCTGCTACTCGCGTTGTGCTGGAATGGCGTCGCGCGATGGCGGAAGGCTAATCGCCGGCGGCAGTGGCTCTGGCATGCTGGATGGATAGCGTTTGCCGTGTGGCTAGTCACTGTCGGGGCGTTCTTCTATGGCATCCGCAGCGGCATGGGCACTTCCGTGCCGGCGGGGATGGCGGTGAAGGCCGTCGTCATTCTTGGCTCTGGCACGCCAAACTGCAAGGCGTCGCCAACATTGATTGCGCGGCTGGATCAGGGGCTGGCGCAGGCGCGAAGGTGGCCGGACGCCAGGGTCGTAGTGAGCGGTGGGCAGGACTTTGGGCTGCAGTGTGTCGAGGCGGACATCATGGCAGACTACCTCGTTGCGCGTGGCATCGCGGCGGACAGGGTGATTCGCGAAGGGCGCAGCACCAGTACCGAGGAGAACCTGGTGTTCAGCCGGCGATTGCTGGAGGGGCAAAGCGTTGATGCCACCGACCCCATCGTGGTGGTGACCAGCGACTTCCATGTGCGGCGGGCGGTGCAGATTGCCGGGAAGGCAGGCTTCGGCAAAGTCGCCGGAGTCGGGGCTGGAACGCCGATCTACCTTCGATATAACGCCTGGCTCCGCGAGTACTTTGCCGCGATCAGCGGATGGGTGTTGAGGGAGTATTGAGCCCGAGCGCCGTCTGCGGACAGCCAACCCGGCTCAATGCGAATCAGGCTCGCAACGATGTCCCGACGCTCGTGCAGAACGCGCACGACGTCCAGCACGTCGCCGCTCACACGGTAGAACACCAGGAAGGGGAAGCGGTCGAATGACCAGACGCGCAGCGATTCGTCTGGCAAGAGGTGGGCGTAACGGCGGGAACCGACACTCGGATGCTCAACCAGGTAGGCCAGCACACTCAAAAACTCGTCGGTAAAGGCATTGCCAAGGCCCGGGGCGGCACCATCATACAATCCTGGGCCGCATGGGCATCACCGCGCGCGGCGGGACGTAGCTTCAGGCGCAGTGCGACAACTTAGCGCTTGCGGCTTTGCACGCGGGCGCGGAACTCGGCAGCGAACCATCTACACGCTCGTACTCCGTTCCTTCGCCGCTGCTAAGCCCTTCCACGATGACCTCATACAAGCGATGCTCGGCCCCGTTCTCGCGTAGCGTCAGGTCATGCTCGACGGCTTCCAGCAGCAGTTCGTGAAGCGCGATTCAATACGGAATTACGGGAGTGACCCAACGGCGACCCAGCTCTTCAACGGCGCTAGCCCAGTTGACTCGCTCCTGTTCCAAACGAATCCGCTCTCCCCAACGCCCATTCTGGAGATCTGCGAGCAGTCGAGACTCTTCGTCAGTGAGGTGCGAAGCTGCTCTGGTCTCCTGAGATACCTCCTCCGTCCAGAGGTCCTTGTGTGATTCCAATACAGACTCTGTCATTAGCACTGACTGCAATCGGGGGAAAACTCCGCGCACTCTCGACAGTATATGTAGGCCCCAGGTATCGATGTCGCCCCAATAGAGAATGCGCGCTTGATGTGCCCACGCAATCCCTTCCAGCACGGTCCCATTGTTTCCGAGCCCCATTGCCACAACCGCTTCTTGCATGTCTGGGATCGCCAGACCTGTAGCAAGATTTTCCACGATGAGCAGGCGCTTTGGTGGTCGCTTGAACGACGCACTCCACTGGGCTACTGGCATTTGAAGATCTTCTGCTCCACCAAACTGTTCGCGCAGGCTTGGATCGAGTAGTCGCATTCGTACCGTGTCGGGCAGCCGCTTAACTCCGAGCAATTGATACAAATCGCCGCCCTCGCCCATCACAGCTTGCAGCAGAGGCACAATCACCCCGCCCCGAGCCTCGACCCATTTGGTGTGTATTCCGTTCACAGGCAATTGGCGCAAGTAGACCCCGCTGGCCGGGTTGCGCTCACACCAAGCGAGAAACGACAACAGCCGCTCGAAATCGGCTTCGGCCCACCCGCCCACAATGATTGCCGCTTTCACGCAATCTCGCCGTCCCGCCACGCTCGGGAACACTTCGCAAAGTGACCGCCAGCGCCTGCTCAAGACCTCCCAGGACCGACTCACACCCGCGCAGGCAGCGACTGCATCAGCGTCCTCGAACAGGATCTTCTCGGGTAGCGATACATTACCCATCACTCGCCAGTTCACCGATCTCCAAACAACGCGGATACGTCGCTCCGCCGACTGGTAACCGTTATCGAAGGCCGCCCACGCCGACAACCAGGCTCGCATTGCTGCGGGCGCTGCGGCGGCCACACGATCCGATGGCGATCGCACTGCCACAGACTTCGGCCAACTCCCCTCGACCGCGCCCATTAGCCAGTCGCCTCGTTGCCGCTCGAAAAGACCTCTGCATGCTGCGGCCAGATCGGCCGGCATCAGCGCGCCACCAAGCTCACTCACCGGCATGGAAGCGTTTCCCGGTAGAGTCGCCTTCGTTTATGCCGTCGCCGCCCTCCGTCGGGCGCGCGCCGAGACCGACCAATCGCCGATGTGCCATATCGTATTCAATTGGAACCGCACCGGAATTATTGCGATCTTTGTTGCTGAACACGTGAGCGCCGCCGATAAACGGTTCCAGCGTCCGGACGGCCTTCATGGGGGTTGCCATCAGCATTTGGAATCCGAAGCGATTGAAGATGTTCAGGGTCATCGCCGTGAACTCGCTGTCGGCCTTGTCAAACGCCTCGTCCATCAGGACCGTACAGAACTGTGGTAGCGCCCGCCCGGTGCCGGCCAACTGATAGCGCAACGCCGCAGCCAGGCACGTTGCGGCGAGCTTCTGTCGCTGACCTCCGGATTTCCCCGCCCCGGACTGGTAAATGTCGCAGACCCGACCGCTCTCGTCGTATTCCTTGGCTACAAAGTCGACGTGTTGACGCACATCCAGCACTTGCGCCTTCCAGCGTTCGTCCTCCGCTTTGTCGCTGTGCAGGCGTCGCACGATGGCATTAAGCGCGTCAAACTGCTTCTCGCGCTCTTCGCGCGTCGCGTCAGGCTTGATGTTGCGCTCCAGACAAGACCTGAGTTCGTTCAAGAATGCAGTCACATCGGGCAACGACCGGGGCCGGTTCTCTAGCCGAAGATACGTCTTTTCATTGAATTCGGATTGCGAGAGGGCATCGTTGACGATATTCATCCGACCACGGATTTCGTCCTTTTCCGTGATAATCCGCTGACGCAGCCTGGCCAGATGGCGATCGCTCTGCTCATTCAGCAAGCGGAAGAACCGCTCCTCAAAACGAGGCAGGTCATCCTCTTCAATCTTGGACAGCAGGCGTGCGTAGTCTGGCCAGTCCACCAGCGTCACGCCCATGTCGGCTGCCGCGGCCTCGTGCTCGCGCCTGAAGGTGCGTAACACGTCCTCCAGCGCATTCCTGGCTTGCTCCCGCCCCATGTCAGCTTCGTTCCTATCGTCCTTGAGCTTGCCCCGAACGCCCAGATATCGAACCTGCAGGTTTGTCAGCGAGGTTTCGCCCTCCTCTTCAAACAGAGACTGAAGCGTACCCCCATCGGCTGGAGGTGCGCGCACCGCCTCGCTCGTCCCCGTGCGCTGCTCCTCCAGCTGCGCGATTTGCTTAGCAAACTCCTCTTGCTTCAGCGTCTCGGCGGTATGAGCGGCATTCGCACTCTTGACCTGCTTCTCCTGCTCCTTGATCTGTGCGTCCAGTGTGTGTACTTCCGGATGTAGCTGCTCCGCATCCGAAATGGCCTGCTCCAACCGTCGCATCTCGGAGGCGCCCGAAACCTCGTCGATCTCGTCCCAGACGACCTGCGACAGCTCGCTGGCTGCATTCAGCTTCTCCAGTTCTCTGGCTTTCTTTTCCTGGAGCGTCTGCAGCGCCAATTCGGCCTTTTCCTTCTCGTTCTGCAGGCTTTGGATATCCTCAAGCAACTCGAATTTCTTCTGCTCATTCGAGAAGCCAATCACCCATTCGCGCCGGTTGTTCAAGTTGGCGCGATCGTTCTTTTCATGTCGGGCGCCACCGCGCTTAATCTGCCCGCGCAAGCTCAGAGCCCGATCCGCCGCGCGGAACGCTTCAGTCGTCTCCGCGCAGACGTAGTTCCCATACTGCTGCGCCAGTTCCTTGCGAAGCCATTCACCGTAGTCGCCTGGCGCCGTGTCAAGCATTCTGCCGGGCGCTTGGGCATGCTCCTCGCTGCGACGATGGTGCTCTCGCATGCGCAGGTAGAGGACGTGCTGTCCCGTATGATTGTCCTCCAGCCAATCGACCACGCCACGGTAGTGCGGCTCCGGCACCAAGAACGAGCGCGTCAGCGGCGCCAGCAGACGCTCCAGCGCGCCTTGCCACTGCCGGTGGTCTTCCGGCACGTCGAGCAATTCACCCCCGAATGGCAAGAGCGCGGGTGCCAAATCTAAAGCCTCCGCAATCCGATCACGTACCTGCACGAGTTCACGGGGCAGATTCGAGGACCGCAGCTCAAGCGATCTCACGTCGGCCAGGAGGTCGCCCAGCCGGGTATCGGCTTCAAACACCGTTCTGAGCAGTTCGGTTTCCCTGGTGTCATCGCTCGCCGCCAGACCTCGCTCACGCATTCTGATGGCCTCGCCCACCCGTTCCCCAAAGGTTTGGGCATCCTGTGGTTGCGTCCAGCCAAGAACCTTCAACCACCCCGCGACCCGCGTACGCGTTCGCTGCACCTGTTCGAGGAGTTTCGCCTTGCTCCTCAACTGTTCCTGCAAGGCGGCGACGTTGCCGTCATCCATGCCATGCCGACGCTTTCTGAGGCGCTGAAGCTCCGCGTCTTCGTCGTCCGCCTTGCGTGCCAGGCTCTCGGCACGCTGACGCGAGCCTTCGAGCGTGACCCTGAGCCGTTCTGCCTGCTTCCCACGCAGGGTGTACTGCAGGTAGTCGCGGTGATGCTCCAGTTGCCCAAGGAGATGGTCGATCTTGTTCACCTGCGCGTGATACTGCAGGTATTGATCATGTTGTGTGCGCCCCTTTTTCAGCAGCTCCTGCTGCTCACGAGCTTCGACCACGTCCCCGTGCGCCTCAGCCAACGTATTGAAGTCGGCACACAATTCCTTGGCGATACTGAACGTCTGTGGTTCGTCCAGCATGTTCTCACGCATGAAGACGTTGATATCTCCCAGGTTCTTGGATGACTGCGTACGGTGAAGCAGCCGCAGCGCCAAGTCATGGTCGACGCCTAGCCTGGCCTTGAAACGCTCTCTGAAGCCGGCATGTGTATCGAAAAGCTTCGGTACCTCAGGCAGGTGCTGAACAAACGATCGAACGTTGTAATCGGCCTGCATGAAGAAGGAGAGCTCCTTCAAGCTGAACCTGCGCTCAATCACAAAGAAACAATGCCGGACGTCCTTTGCCAGCGTGGACTTTCCCTTGATCCACCACATGCCGACCAACGTCAGCGTCTGCCCGAGCATGTTGGCGTAGACCTCGGCAACGGCGCTTAACGTCGTGTCTGGACGCAGGTACTGCGCCGCAATGAGCCCCTCCTCGGATTCGTTGGTAGCCCAGGCACCGCGAATATAGGTCACCAAGGTGCGATCTCGGGACACCTTGTCGTTGCCGCGGGCCGCGGCATTGAACTCCGAGTTGGGCGGCGCCATAAGCGCCGAGTGCGCGTCGAGAACGGTGGATTTTCCCGATCCCGACGGCCCTACGAGCAGGTGCCCACGTCCCGAGATATCGAATACGTGCAGCTTGTTGAAGGTACCCCAATTCATGACCTGCATCTGCTGAAGGCGAAACTGC